>JBKQHH010000226.1:0-22861 GCA_052148875.1 Solirubrobacteraceae bacterium | reverse complement strand
GTCGAGCTGGCGCTCGAGCTCGCGCGCGTCGTCGTCGTCGCGGGCGGCGAGCAGCGTGCCGGTGCGCATCAGGCCCACGGACGCCCCGGTGTACGCCTCCAGCTCGGATGCGAACGCGGGCCACATGCGCGCGGAGCGCAACCCCAGCTCCAGCAGGCCCCGCCCCGCCTCGCCGAACTCGACCTCGGCGACCGGCGCGAGCATGCCGGCGGCCACGTGCGAGGTCCCCTGCCCGGCGAGGTCGCGCTCGAGCACGGTCACCGCCAGTCCCGCCTGGCGCGCGCGCCAGGCGATCGCCATGCCGATGATGCCGCCGCCGACGACGACCACGTCGAGTTGGTGGTTGTCGGGCATGCCGGTGATGCTAGCCCGCACCCGACGCAGAGCGAGCGCCGGCGGCCCGGCGTCTCAGGCTCGGTAGCGCACGAGCACTTTGTGCGAGCAGCCGACCAGCGTCCAGGGCCGGTTCTGCGGCAGGTAGCGCATGACGAAGGTCTTCACGCCCGGGCCGTTGCAGAACACGGTGCCGTGGCCGTACACGAGCGCGAGGTGATCGTTGCCCGCGCCGGTCCAGATCTCGTTGTAGCCGTGACTGGAGTAGATCCAGTCTTCTCCGGCGCCGCCGTGGAGGTAGTCGCGCTGGCTTTCGGGCTGGCCTTCGGGGTGGTAGTCGCCCCAGATCACGTCGCCCGCGTCGCCCCCGTAGATCGTGTCGTTGCCGTAGCCGCCGAGCAGCCAGTTGTGCACGTGCCTGATACCGACGATCGTGTGGCCGAGCCCGGCTGACCCCTTGTCCATCTTCAGGCATTCGTCCGCCGGCCAGCCTTCGTGATTCGCCTCCGCGACCGTCGCCCGTGGCATGCCCTCCGCGACTGTCGCGCGTGGGACGGAGGCGATGCTGGCGGCTTCTTCGTCCCGGGGGCAGAACGCCAGGTACAGGCCGCGATCGTCGCGCCTGAGCACCGCGGCTTCCTGCGAGGAGAGGCGGGCGGCCGATGCGCGCGGCGTGGAGGAATAGGCGCTGCCAGCTCCCAGCAGCAGCGCAGCCGCGCAACAGGAGGCGGCGAGCGACGCGACGGCTGAGGAGCCAACCATCCACCCGACGCTACCAAGCAGGGCGCGGCGCATGCGAGACTCCGGACATATGTCCAGTGACGATCCCGCGGCCACGGACGCGCGCGCCGACCACCTCGCCCGCCTGGCCGGCGCGCGCCTGTACCTCGTGTGCGGCGCGAACCCGGACGGCCGCGAGCTGCCGACGCTGCTGCGGGAAGCGATCGCGGGGGGCGTCGACATCGTGCAGCTGCGCGAGAAGCAGATGCCGGACGAGGAGCTCGCGTCGGTGGCGAACGCCGCGCGCGTGCTGTGCGAGGGGCTGGGGGCGCTGCTGATCGTCAACGACCGTCCGTGGGTGGCGCGCGAAGCGCGCGCGCACGGAATCCACGTGGGGCAGGACGACATCCCCGCGGCGGAGGTCCGCGAGCTGGTCGGCCCGGAGATGCTGATCGGCGTCTCGACGCACTCGCCGGCGCAGATCGACGCGGTCGACGCGAGCGTGGTCGATTACATCGGCGTGGGCCCGATCCACGAGACGCCCACCAAGCCCGGGCGACCGGCCGTGGGCGTCGAGCTCATCGGCTACGCGGCGGCCCACGCCCCGGTGCCGTTCTTCGCGATCGGCGGCCTGGATGCGGGGAACCTCGCACAGGCGCTCGACGCGGGCGCGACACGGGTGTGCGTGCTGCGAGCGATCGCCGACGCGGACGATCCCGAGCAGGCGGCGCGAGCGCTTCGCGCCCGGCTCGAGCCGCGCCCACCGGAGTCGTGAGGCCGATGGCCGGCAGCGGCCAGCGCGCCGGGCGACCGGAGACCGACCGCCAGGGGGCCGAGGGCCCAGAGGCCGATCGCGGAACGCGCGACGAGCTCGCCCGCGCGCAGCTCGTGCCGCTCGCCCCGGACGAGCGCCCGCCCGCGCTGCTGGTCGCCGTGGCCGTGTGCGTCCTGCTGGCGGCGGCGGTGCTCGCCGGCGGGCTGACGATCCACGACCTCGCCAGCCGCGGCGGCTCGCTGCCCGGCGCGATCTTCCTGGCGGCGGTCTTCGCGGCGCTGGCCATCGGCATGTACCGGCGTCGCCACCTGGCGGTCCTCGCCTTCGAGGCGCTGCTCGCCTTCCAGATCATCGTGACCTCGCTCGCGCTGGTCGTCGCATCGACGCTGGCGGCCGCCGGCGGGTGCCTGCTCGCGATCGGCCTCGGGGGCTGGCTGTTCTGGAAGTTGGTACGCGTTATGGGCCGCATCCAGGCGGGAGAACACCAGGGTGGCCGATAGCACTTCGCGCCGCGGCGTCCTCGGTCGCTCGCGTGCGCAGCACGCCACGCTCCCTGCGTCCTTGCTGCGCTCGACTCTCGACCACCCTGGTCATATGAGGACCTTTCGATAGTGTGCGCCTCGATGGCCGAGAGCTCCTACGACTGCATCGTCATCGGCTCCGGGCCGGGGGGCTACGTGGCGGCGATCCGCGCCGCGCAGCTCGGCCTGAGGACGGCTGTGGTCGAGCGCGACAAGCTCGGCGGGCGCTGCCTGAACTACGCGTGCATCCCGGCGAAGGCGGTGCTGCGCTCGGCCGACCTGCTGTCGGAGATCCGCGACGCGGAGGAGTTCGGCCTGAAGGTGAGCGGCGTGGAGGTCGACTACGCGGCGGTGCAGGCGCGGCGCGAGAAGGTCGTCCACACGCTGACCTCGGGCGTGGACGGCCTGTTCAAGAAAGGCGGGATCGACGTGGTCGAGGGCAGCGCGAAGCTGACCGCCGACGGCGACGTGCTGGTCGACGTGTTCGGCGCGGAGCCCCAGACGATCGGCGCCGGCAGCGTGATCCTTGCCACCGGCTCGGTTCCGCGGCCGATCCCCGGAGTGCAGTTCGGCGGGCGCGTGATCGGCACGGAGGAGGCGTGGGCGCTGCCGGAGGTGCCGGCCCGCCTGGCGGTCGTCGGCGCGGGCGCGTCCGGCGCCGAGATCGCATCGGCGTTCGTGCGCCTGGGCAGCGAGGTGCTGCTGCTGGAGGCGCTCGAGCGCGCGCTGCCGACCGAGGACGCCGACATCTCGCGCCTGGTCGAGCGCGGCCTCAAGCGCCAGGGCATCGGCGTGCACACGAGCACGCCCGTCGCGGACGTGAGCGCGGGCGAGACGAGCGTGAGCTTCTCCTACGGCTCGGAGGCGGCGGAGGTCGACTACCTGGTGATCGCGGCGGGGCGCGGAGCGGACGTCGAGGGGCTCGGCCTGGCCGAGGCGGGCGTCGAGCTGGACGAGCGCGGCCTCGTGCAGGTGGACGGCGCGCTGCGCACGAGCCGCGCGGGCGTGTACGCGATCGGCGACCTCGTGCCCGGCCCGGCGCTCGCGCACAAGGCCTCCGACGAGGGGATCATCGCCGCCGAGACGATCGCCGGCCGCGAGACCCACCCGATCGCCTACGCGGACATCCCGCGCGCGACCTTCTGCACGCCGAACGTCGGCTCGTTCGGGCTGACCGAGGAGCAGGCGCGCGAGCAGGGCTACGACGTGGTGGTCGGCAAGGTGCCCTACGGCGCGGTCGGCGGGGGGACGGTGTACGGCGACCGCACGGGGCTGGTGAAGGTTGTCGGTGAGAGCAAGTACGGCGAGCTGCTCGGCGGGCACATCGTCGGCTCGCGCGCGACGGAGCTGATCCAGGAGCTCGTGAACGTGCGCGCGCTCGAGGGCGGCTTCCCCGAGCTCGCGCGCATCATCCACGGGCACCCGACGCTGTCGGAGGCCGTGATGGAAGCTGGGCGCGCCGCCGACGGCTGGCTCATTCACGGCTGAGGCGGCCGTTCCGGTGTCCACACCGGCAGCCTTCTACTTCGATCTCGCGAGCCCGCTGGCGTACCTTGCGGCGGAGCGCGTGCTGCAGGTGCTGGGTGGGCGGGCTCCGATAAGTGTCGAGTGGCGACCCGTGCTCGCCCGCGAGCTGCGCGACCGGGCACCCGCCGAGGCGCAATACGATGGCGCACGCCGAACAAGAGAAGACATGCACGACGGCGCCGGGCACAACGGCGACAACGACGACGCACCCGGCCTGCCCAAGCGGGTCGAGCGCAGGGCGCGGGAGCTTGGCCTGCAGCCGATCCGCTGGCCGCAGCCGTTCCCGTTCGACAGCTCGCTGGCGATGCGCGTGGCGACGTACGCGGCTTCGATCGGCCGCGCGGTGCCGTTCGCGCAGGCGGCGTTCCGCCAGGCGTTCGCGGGCGGGCACTCGCTGGAGGACCCGGACTTCGTGCTGATCGCGGCGGCGGCGTGCGAGATGCACCCGGCGGCGGTGCTGCGCGGCGCGGAGCTGCGCTCGACGGCGCAGCGGCTGGCGGCGACGACCGCGGCGGCCGCGCGCGCGGGCGTCACGGACGTCCCGGCGATCGCCCTCGGCGAGGACGTGTTCGTCGGCGAGGACGCCCCCGAGCGCGCGGCGGAGCGCATGGCATCGGTGCGCATGGCATGAAGGCCAACCACGCGTACCGCCTGATCGTCACCCGCGGCGGCCTCGCGCCGGCGCTGCTGGCGGACACGGCGCGCACGGACCACATCGAGGTGGTGGAGGTGGACAGCGGCGAGGTGGTGCTGTTCTGGGACCGCCCCCCGCAGGCGGCGTCGAAGCTCGCGCGGGCGCTGCGCGCGGACCTGGCGCAGCTGGAGGCGGAGGAGTTCATGGCGCGCTGGAGTACCGTGGAGCGCTGATGCCAAGCCCGCCCGCGCCAAGCCCGCCCGAGTCGAGCCTGCCGGAGCCGGAGCACGCGCGCGAGTGGCTGGAGACGATGACGCTGATCCGCCGCTTCGAGGAACGGGCGGGCGAGATGTACGCGCGGGCGAAGGTGGGCGGCTTCCTGCACCTGTCGATCGGCGAGGAGGCGACGATCGTGGGCAGCGCGCGGGCGCTGCGCGAGGACGACTACCTGATCTCGACGTACCGCTCGCACGGCCACGCGCTGGTGCGCGGGACGCCGCCGGAGAACGTGATGGCGGAGCTGTTCGGCCGCGTGGACGGCTGCTCGGGCGGGCGCGGCGGCTCGATGCACATGTTCGACCTGGCGCGGCGCTTCATGGGCGGCTACGGGATCGTCGGCGGCAACCTTCCGATCGCGGCGGGCATCGCGCTGGCAAGCGACTACGAGGGCACGGACGAGGTGACGCTGTGCACGTTCGGGGACGGCGCGTCCAACCAGGGCACGTTCGGCGAGACGCTGAACATCGCGGCGCTGTGGAAGCTGCCGGTGGTGTTCATGGTGACGAACAACCAGTTCGGCATGGGCACCTCCCTGCGCCGCCACTCGGCGCAGACGGACCTGCGGCGCAAGGGCGAGAGCCTGGGCGTGCCGGGCATGCGCTGCGACGGCATGGACGTGCTGGACACGCACGCGGTGCTCGTGGAGGCGGTGCGCAGGGTGCGCGAGGAGCGCCAGCCGGTGCTGGTGGAGGCTGTGACGTACCGCTTCCGCGGCCACTCGATGGCGGACCCGGAGCAGTACCGCACGAAGGAGGAGGTCGCGCGCTGGCGCGAGCGCGACCCGCTGCCGGCGTTCGGAGAGCTGCTGGTGCGCGAGGGCGTGCTCGAGGAGGCCGAGCGCGAGCGGATCGACGCGGAGGCGATCGCGCGGGTGGACGCGGCGGTGGAGTTCGCGGAGGCGTCGCCGTTCCCGACGCCGGAGTCGCTGTACGACGACGTGTACGTGCTCGACCAGGAGGTACGTGGCTCGTACTCAGTCCGCACCACGGCGCCCGAGACGGCTCCTGTGGAGTCGTTGGAGAGCAGGGCCGGCGAGATCCCGCAGCAGATCACTACGGCGCTCGAAGCCGGCGAGGACGCGGGCTGATGGCGGAGATGCGCTACCGCGAGGCGCTGAACGCGGCCCTGCGCGAGGAGCTGGCGCGCGACGAGCGCGTGATCCTGATGGGCGAGGACATAGGCGTGTTCGGCGGCGCGTTCAAGGTGACGGACGGCCTGCTGGAGGAGTTCGGCGAGCGGCGCGTGCGCGACACGCCGATCTCGGAGAACACGATCGTGGGCGTGGGCGTGGGCGCGGCGATGACGGGCCTGCGCCCGGTCGTCGAGCTGATGACGATCAACTTCGCGCTGCTGGCGTTCGACCAGATCGTCAACCACGCGGCGCACATCCACTACATGTTCGGCGGCCAGGCGCGGGTGCCGCTGGTGGTGCGCATGCCTCAGGGCGCGGGCCACCAGCTGGGGCCGACGCACTCGCACTGCCTGGAGTCGCTGTTCCTGCACATCCCGGGCCTGCTGGTGGCGGTGCCGGCGACGGCGGCGGACGCGAAGGGCCTTTTGAAGACGGCGATCCGCGACGAGAACCCGGTGATCTTCATCGAGCACGAGTCGTTGTACGGTGTACGTGGCGAGGTGCCCGAGGATGAGGAGCACCTCGTCCCCTTCGGCCGGGCGCGCGTGGCGCGCGAGGGCTCGGACGTGACGGTGGTGGGCGTATCGCGGATGGCGCTGACGGCGGAGCGCGCGGCGCGGACGCTGGCCGACGAGCACGACGTGCAGGCGGAGGTGATCGACCCGCGCACGCTGCGCCCGCTGGACCTGGACACGATCCTCGAGTCGGTGCGCAAGACGAACCGCTGCGTGATCGTGGAGGAGGGCTGGCCGCACGGCGGCGTGGGCGCGAACCTGGCGGCGCTGATCGGCGAACAGGCCTTCGACGACCTGGACGCGCCGGTGGCGCGCGTGACGGGAGCGGACGTGCCGATGCCGTACTCGAAGCCGCTGGAGGATCTGGCGTACCCGCACGAGCCGCAGATCGTGGCGGCGGTGCTGGCGACCCTCAACCGCGCGCCGGCCGCCCAATCGGCGGCCGCGGGAGGCGCGTGATGGCCGACCTGGTGATGCCGCGCCTGTCGGACACGATGGAGGAGGGCACGATCCTGCGCTGGCTGAAGGCGGACGGCGAGCGGGTGGCGCGCGGCGAGGAGCTGGTGGAGATCGAGACGGACAAGGCGACGATGACGTACGAGTCAGACCAGGCGGGCGTGCTGGAGATCGTCGCGGCGGAGGGCTCGACGCTGGCGGTGGGCGAGGTGATCGCGCGCGTGGGCGCGGCGTCGGAGGGGACGGATGAGGAGGAGGCCCCCGGTGGGCAGGCGCGCGAGCGGGCACGCAGCGACAGCGCGGCGGAGAGCGGTCCGTCCGCGACTGCGGCGCCGGCCGACGCGCGAGCGGTCGCGCCGACTGAGCCGGGCGGGCAACCGGTGGCGGGGGGCGAGCGGGTGAAGGCGTCCCCGCTGGCGCGGCGAATCGCCCGCGAGAGCGGCATCGACCTGCATGGCGTGAGCGGCAGCGGTCCGGGTGGGAGGATCGTGAAGGCGGACGTGCTGGCACCCCCGGCCGGCGCGGCTGGCGCGACCGCCTCTTCAGGCCCCGCCGATGCCGGAGCGTCGGTGCCGGCCCCCGCGGCAGGTGCCCCGGTGGCGCACCCTCAGGGGCACACGCTCGAGGGTGTGATGACGGCGAAGGGCGAGACGACGACGGTCGAGCTGTCGCGCACGCAGCAGGCGGTGGCCCGCCGCATGGCGGAGTCGAAGGCGACGATCCCAGACTTCACGCTGCAGATCGAGGTGGACATGGAGGAGTGCGTGCAGCTGCGCAACCAGCTGAAGCAGCTCTCCAGTCCGGCCGGCGCGGCGGAGCCGGTCCCGCCCGCCCCGCACGCGCACGAGGTGCCGACGTACAACGACATGGTGGTGAAGGCGAGCGCGCTGGCGCTGCGCGAGCACCCGACGGCGAACGGCAGCTACCGCGACGGGCGCGTGCAGGTGCACTCGCGTGTGAACGTGGGCGTGGCGGTGGCGGCGGAGGGCGCGCTGGTGGTGCCGACGGTGTTCGACGCGGACGAGAAGTCCCTGGGCGAGATCGCGCGCGAGACGCGCGCGCTGGCCGAGCGCGTGCGCGCGGCGACGATCACCCCGCCGGAGCTGGGCGGCGGCACGTTCACGGTGTCGAACCTGGGGATGTACGGCGTGAAGAGCTTCACCGCGATCATCAACCCGCCGCAGGCGGGCATCCTGTCGGTGGGCGCGCTGGCACCGCGCGCTGTGGTGCACGATGGCGAGCTGGCGGCGCGCAACACGATGACGCTGATCCTGGCGTGCGACCATCGGATCCTGTACGGGGCCGAAGCGGCGCAGTTCCTCGCGCGCATCCGCGAGCTGCTGGAGGTCCCCGCGGCGCTCACTCTGTGAGTGGATCTATCCAGCCACAAGTCCGATCGAGCCACAGGTTCGAGGAGCGGGATAGGTCGGGATAGCAGGTGCGGCATCCCCGCCAACGCGCACTCCGGCAGCGCGCGGCCTCATCTTGAGCATCGGACGGAGTGCTGCCGCAAAGAGACGCTCGCTTTCTCGCGCTAGGACGAACTCCCCCTAAGCGCGGCCAGCCCCCAGCGTGGGGCCGACTAGCTGCACATCGAACCGAAACGCCCACGCCGCGCGGCTGGTCGCCAGCGTGCCGGAACCCACGCGGCTTCGTATTGACTGTCAGCCCATATAGAACCCACTGCCGTATTCGCCGAAGTCGCCGGTTCCCCATTTCGCGCCGTTCCAAAGCGCCGACCACAGCGCACCGTTGGTGCCCTGGTAATACACCCACTGGTCCGCGTTGCTGCCACCTTCTTCGCGCACCACAGCCGGACTCGCGCCCAGCATCACATCGTACCCGCTCCCGTATTCGCCGAAGTCGCCGGTTCCCCATTTCGTGCCGTTCCAAAGCGCCGACCACAGCGCTTCGTTGGTGCCCTGGTAGTACACCCACTGGTCCGCGTTGCTGCCACCTTCTTCGCGCACGACGGCGGGATTGGTGTCCGGCGCCATGTAGAAGCCGCTCCCGTATTCGCCGAAGTCGCCGGTTCCCCATTCCTTGCCGTTCCAAAGCGCCGACCATAGCGCACCGTTGGTGCCCTGGTAGTACACCCACTGGTCCGCGTTGCTGCCACCTTGTTCGCGCACGACGGCGGGATTGGTGTCCGGCGCCATGTAGAAGCCGCTCCCGTATTCGCCGAAGTCGCCGGTTCCCCATTCCTTGCCGTTCCAAAGCGCCGACCACAGCGCACCGTTGGTGCCCTCATAGTCCACCCACTGGTCTGCTTTGCTGCCACCTTCTTCGCGCACGACAGACGGGCTGGTGCCTTCGGCCATATACCACCCAGGTCCGTATTCGCCGAAGTCGCCGAGGCCCCATTCTTTGCCGTTCCAAAAAGCCGACCATATTGCGCCGTTGGTGCCCTGGTAATACACCCATTGGTCCTTGTCGCTGCCGCCCGTGCCTTTTTCGCGCACGACGACCGGACTGGTGCCTTCCGCCACGTAGGCTCCGAGGTAGGCGAAGCTCGCCGTCTTCCATTCCTTACCTTCCCAGTAAGCTACGTGCAGCGCGCCGTCGCTGCCCCGATAGTACACCCACTGGTCCGCGTTGCTGCCACCTTCTTCGCGCACGATGGCCGGATTGCTGCCCCGCGCCATATCGAACCCGCTCCCGTATTCGCCGAAGTCGCCGGTTCCCCATTTCGTGCCGTTCCAAAGCGCCGACCACAACGCTTCGTTCGTCCCCTCGTAGTCCACCCACTGGTCCGCGTTGCTGCCACCTTCTTCGCGCACGACCGCAGGGGTGGGGTCCGGCACACCGTTTCCGCCAAAGTGCCATGTCGTCTTTTCGGAGTTAAGATCTCCCAGGGAATACAGGGCGGGGCGTGTTTCTCGCTTGGTGCCGAGCGTCGTGGTTTCCTCGAGATTTTCGTTGATAATTACGACGGGTGCAGTCATCAACGTAGCGCTGGCGCTCTTGCCGGGCTGCCCGTTGCCCATCTGACTCGTTGGGCGTTCACCGTTATCGAATACCTCGCCATAGTCGCGCTCAGCTTCGCCCTTCTTGAATTCATTTTTCCAAAAGCTAGGTTCGACATAGCCGATCCACTGCGTCCCTGCCCAGAACCACCATTTTTTCAACCAGTACTCGACACCGATCCTATAGTGGGCGCCGCTCGGTTCAAGCGTGTCGCCGGGAATAAGCTTTGTTTCATAGTATGGGACAAACTGTTTGCAATCGTAGCAATCTTCTCCGCCGGACGCGTATTCGTTGTTGTTAAGGTAGATAAAAAAGTGAGGCTTTTGCGAGCCGCCAAACATTTCCGGGGCCACGTCGATGCCAGCCTCAATCGTGTTGTGGTCGTCCCCTGGTCCTCCGGCGCCCAGATTGAGCTGGTCGATCGAATGAGCACCAGGAAACGATGAGACCCGTGGTTCCGATACGTTTGTGATGTATTCCATGCCGATGGCGTTTTTCTTTACTTCGTTTTCGACGTACCAGTAGCATCCGCCCTTCCACGGTCCTTCCGTGTAGCAGCGTTTGCCACTGTACGCCGGCGGCACAGCGCGTCGTTCGCTTGTGGCACCGAGTTCGCCTATGCCGACGCCGCCGCTGGTCGGCGTTAGCAACGGCGCCGCCGACCCACTCGCTATCGGCGACGGGACTTGGCCTGTCGGACACAATGGTTTGGTCGCATCGGCATACGCGACTTCTTCGGCGCTCGGAGGCTTCCCAGACAGTTCCCAGATCGGAGGAGGGGCAGGGATCTCGTTAGCCGCAGTAGCGGGTCCGCACGTGAATGCGCCTTCAACACCGGGGTCTTGTGGAGGCGCTGCCGACGCCGAGCCCGATCCGATACCGAGGTTCGCCAAGGCGACGAGCAGGCCGACAGAAGTACATGCAAGCCCTGGGAATGCCTGTCGTCGCATCTCCTGTTGAACCTGCGTCGACCCTGTCCAAGGCCGTGGTCTGGCTGAAAGCTGACGCCAAGTTTGGTATTTCATTTGGCCGCTTCACCCCTGGGGAGGGCGCTGGCGATAAGCGATACACCACTCACCAGCACGTCTCCGGAACCGACAGAGTCATATTCTACTTCGACTTTGAGACCTGCTGAGTGGGAGCCAGCGGACACGGCAGCCAGCGCTTGGATCGGGACCTCAACGCTCTGGCCTCCTACGGAGGTTATCTGGCTTTCGGCGACGCGCCGTTGATCCACATTCAATCCGAGGGTTATGCGAGCGCTCGACTGCGGAACGCCTTCATTCCTGAGACCCACGACCCCCGAAACCATAAGCCGGCCGGCGGAATGCAGCAAGACATGGACTTCCCGACCGGGCGTCGGCCCACCACGGCCAGACGCAGGGCACGGTGGAGGCCCCGGCGGCGGGGGTTCCGCGAGTCGCGCTCCACCATTGCACTGATTCCTGGTGAGGTCTTCGACCTCGTCGTCCGTGACCCCGCTCGAGCCCAGCGGGAAGCTCAGAGCTCCGAGGTGCACGGCGCCAGCGCGAAGCTGCTTCGCACCCACGCTATTCGCGGGCAGCGTGATCGCAGCGTAGGACGCTCCCCCGAGACTGATGAACAACGCAAGCGTCGCAACGACGTTCGCGTACGTCATGCTGTCAAGGAGTCGCCTCGGCATCGTTAGTGGGTCGCTCTCCGGCACTTGGACGAGACTCGCAGTGTCTGCCCGCTGGGCGACACGCCGCACCGGTCGCTTTCACCGATCGAGTATATGGCGATGCTCATTATCCGTGGCGCCTTGTGCGCGTACGCGCAGCCTTGGTCGAGGTCGACGCGAGAGACGATCTTCGGCGAAGAGTATCCGACTACGGCAGGCATGTCTACCCGCAAAGGGGATGAGTTGGGGATGTGACCGGATAAGCTGACTGTGGTGATCTGCTGTCACTCTCGCCTCGGAACTGGGCGTTGGCGCAGGCAGCTGTCGATCAGTTGGTGTCCGCGCGTGAGCGAACAGCTCGCTGGACCTGGTGCCGAGGCCTCTCGCGAGCGCGATCAGCTCGTCGTAGCGTGGATCGACCTCCGCGGCTTCGAGATCGACAGCGAGCGGGCCACCACCGTCTGCGTGCACCGGCCCGTCGGGCGCTTCCATAGCGGCGAGATCCGCTGCCCGCCGCTGACCCTCAAGAAGCTGGGCGCAGCCGCCTGAGAGCCGAGAAGGAGAGCAAACTACCGCCGCTGGGTCGCATGCCACTGAGCCTGGCACCTGAATAGTTACCCCCCATTGAACTTGGGGCGACCTTGTCCAAGCCCGTCGTCTGGCTGAAAGCTGACGCCGAACTTGGCATTTCATTTGCCCGCTTCACCCCTGGGAAGGGCGCTGGCGATAAGCGATACACCAGTCACCAGCACATCTCCGGAACCGACAGAGTGGTCGGTGGCGAAGCGCTGAAACCAGCCGTGGACGGTCGCGCTCGCGCCGAAACGCTCGGGCAGATAGTTCCACGGCATCCCGAGCGCAAGCGATGGATGATCCCGTCCAGCACCCGCCGCAGATCCGCGCGCGGTCGCCCGGCCTCAGCAGCCGGCAAGGCACGCTCCTTTCGCGAGGTTTGGCGTGCCTTGCCGCTTCAGCGCAAGTAGACATAATCCTGCTCAGCGACGAGTTCTCGGATAGTTTCTTAAGAGGGCCAGACAAGCTGACTCCAGTGTCGCGGACGCTCTCGGTCAAGGTTGCCAGACCCAGCGTCGGCACCCGCGACGGCCCAGGATGTCTCCCAGCCGCCCACAAGCCCTGCGGGTGGCTTGGCTAATCGTGATTGGCTCGTGTCCGCGCCTTAGCGACGCGCTCTCTTACCAAGTCTGACATTTGCGCTGCGTCCTCCAGCTTGGTGGAAGTCAGGCTGCTGTCCTCACGGTTCACCTTCAAGATGCCACCCTGTCTAATAGCGGCCACCGAGACGTGGAGGGGCTTCAGTGCCGACGCTGAATGGCCGGCGGTCGCGGCATGTTCAAGCGCACGCTTTTCGATCTCAGCCTCACTGACGCTTCGTCCCCCCTCAAGTACCGTCACACCATGGACATGAACGACCCGACCATTTGTCGGATCGAACAAAACGCAGACCTTGCTCGCCTCATCGGGAACCGGTTTACCTTTGAAGTGTATCCCTTGCACGATCTCTAGACCTCCCAGATCTCCAAGTTGAATGTGGCCGAGCACCAGCCTTCTCCCAAAATGCCCCATCCGAAGGTCACACTGTCGACGTTTGTGTCCCACACAAACGGCGTTACTCCATTTCCCCCGGCGGCCGCTTGGCCCACGGAATGCTGAGTATCCGTTCCATCGTCGTTCCGCGTCGTATAAGACACGATGCCGCTAAAGGCAGACGAAGAGTAATCACCGACGAGATTGACATAACCGAGGTTGGCGTAGAAGCTCAACGACGTCCGCGCGTAGACGTTGGCTGGAGCGAGCTCTACTTCCCAGGTCCATCCTTGGTCTCCTTGAACTACGGGGTCGGGACTCTCGAAGCCTCCAGATGCCCACTGCAAGTCCCATCCGGCGAATACAAGATCCGACATTGCTGAAGTCCCCCTAGCTGCCTGCTACGCCGCAGGCTAGAGCAGCTACCGACTGCTCGGCGGCTACTATGAACCTACCCGATTGACGTTGTGCGGGATGTAGCAATTCGGTGAACTGATTCAGCAGCCGAAACTCACGCTCGGCGGCCGGCGCCGCGATCGCTTGGCCTCGGGTGCTCGCAGCTCCGAGAACGAGCGCTCGATGCCCTCCGCGAGCACCCCTACGTCGGGGGCTGCCATGCGGTCGGCGTTGAGGCCGAAGACCATCTGGCCGGCGTAGGAGACGACCGCGATGCCGATCGTGTGTCCGGCGAACAGCGGCACGAGCGGGAGGATCTCCACGAGCGGGGCGCCGAACGCGTACAGCCGCTCCCTGGGCCCTGGGACGTTCGTGATCGTCAGGTTGAACATCCTGGTGCCGCCGAACATCGAGCGCGAGTCTCCCCGCGTATCGGTGCGTACTTCCCCACGTCCTGACAGGACGGGCCGTCGTGCGGCGCTAGGCTGAACGGAGCAGATGAGCGTCGCCGACCGATCGTCCGAAGAGCTATGGGTTTGCCACCTGGGCGTCGTGCCGTATCGCGACGCCCTCGCCGTCCAGGAGCAGATCCGCGCCCGGCGCCAGGGCGATGAGCTGCCCGACACCCTGCTGGTGCTCGAGCACCCGCCCGTCTATACGCGCGGACGACGCTCCGGCGCCGGGGACCTGCCGTTCGGCGAGGACTTCTACCGCGCCAGAGGGATCGACGTTGTCGGCGTCGACCGCGGCGGGCAGCTCACCTATCACGGGCCCGGCCAGCTCGTGGGCTATCCGATCATGCGCATCGACGACGTGCACCGCCACCTGCGCACGATGGAAGACGCCATCGTCGCCGCGCTCGCCGAGGAAGGCATGCACGCGCGCTCGCGCCACCACGAGGGCATCGACTACACCGGCGTGTGGGTCGACGATCGCAAGATCGCCTCCATCGGCGTGCACGTCTCGCGCGGCGTCACCACGCACGGGTTCGCCGTCAACGTCCACAACGCCCTGGAGCCGTTCTCCTGGGTCGTCGCCTGCGGACTGCCAGACGTCAGCATGACCTCGCTCGCCCGTGAGCTGGCCACCGACCGGGCGCAGATGTCCATGCCCCGGCCCACGCCGGCGCTCGACTGTGAGCCCGCGCTCGCCTGCTTCCGCAAGCGCATCGCCCACAGCTTCTGTCAAGCGCACGGCCGCCGCCAGCGCCTCGTCACGCCGCAGCGACTCGGCATCGACACCGCGAACGCCTCCAGGCGAGCGGAGCGAGCCCCCATAAAAACCGACCAGCCCGCAGGCGTCCAGCGGCCCGCCCCCGCCGAAGCGGTGCCCGCATGAGCGCCACCTCCTCCACCCGCTCGCGCGCCAAGCCCGGCGGGATGGACGTGCTGCGCGTGCTCGGGCCCGACGTGCGGCCCATCCGCGAGCGCAAGCCGCCGTGGTTCAAGGTGCCCGCGCCCGGAGGGCAGCGCTACCGCGAGCTCACCGACATGATCCGCGCGGAGAACCTGCACACCGTCTGCCAGGAGGCCGCCTGCCCCAACGTCGGCGAGTGCTGGGAGCGCGGCACCGCCACGTTCATGATCCTCGGCGACACCTGCACGCGCCGGTGCGGCTTCTGCAACGTCAAGACCGGCAAGCCCACCTGGAACGATCCGCTCGAGCCCGCCCGCGTCGCGCGCTCGATCGCGCGCATGGGGCTGCGCCACGCCGTCATCACGTCCGTCGACCGCGACGACCTGCCCGACAAGGGCGCCTCCGCGTTCGTCGGCGTCATCCGCCAGGTGCGCCGCCAGGCGCCCGGCTGCCAGATCGAGGTGCTCACCCCAGACTTCCAGGGGCAGGAGATGCCGCTCGCCAAGGTCATCGCCGAGCGCCCCGACGTGTTCAACCACAACGTCGAGGTCGTCCCCCGCCTGTACCCGCTCGCCCGCCGCGGGTCGACGTTCGAGCGCTCCTGCCGCGTGCTGCGCCTCGCGCACGAGCTCGGCGAGGGGCAGGTGCTCACCAAGTCCGGGCTCATGGTCGGCCTCGGCGAGACCCACGACGAGATGGTCGACGCGTTCGCCGCGCTCAGGCTGGGCGGCGTGCAGGTGCTCACCGTCGGGCAGTACCTGCGCCCCTCCGAGCGCCACCTCCCCGTCGTGCGCTACTGGCACCCCGACGAGTTCGCCGCGCTCGAGCGCGCCGCCTACGAGCTCGGCTTCGACCACGTCGCCGCCGGCCCGCTCGTGCGCTCCTCCTACCACGCCGACCAGCACGTGCCGCAGGCGCGCCCGGGCATCGGGCCGCTGGCTGCGCACGCGTAGCCGACGAGGACGCTCCGCGCCCTGCCGCCGCTCCGCCGAGCGGGGAATAGGCTCTGACATCCCGCCGCCGGGCGCGGGCCCGCAGCGATGTTCCCGCTCAAAGACAACATCCCGCTCGCGCGGTTCCCGATCGTCACCGTCGTGCTCGTCGCGATCAACGTCGTCGTCTACCTGCTCGAGATCCGCCACGGCGGCAGCTTCTTCGGCGGGCCCGCCAGCGGCGTCGAGGTCCACTACGGCGCGATCCCCTACGAGCTCACCCACCCAGGCAAGCACTGCGAACTGCTCACCCTGCGCACGCCCGCCGGCCTCGCCGAATCGATCGCCTGCCAGGGACAGCCCGGGGTCACCGGCACGCCCGCGCCGCAGCCCGCCACCTGGGAGACCGTGTTCTCGTCCATGTTCCTGCACGCCAGCTTCCTGCACATCTTCGGCAACATGATCTTCCTCGCCATCTTCGGCCCCACCGTCGAGGACGCCATGGGGCGGCTGCGCTTTCCCGCCTTCTACCTGCTCGGCGGGCTCGTCGCGCTCGGCGCCCAGGTCGCCGCCGACCCCAGCGCCACCGGCCCCACGCTCGGCGCCTCCGGCGCCATCGCCGCCGTGCTCGGCGGCTACATCCTGCTGTACCCCCGCGCGCGCGTGCTCGCGCTCGTGTTCATCGTGTTCTTCTTCACGCTCATCGAGGTGCCCGCCGTGTTCCTGCTCGGCTTCTGGTTTCTCGAGCAGCTCTACCTCGGCGCCGCCGGCCTCGCCGGCACAGGCAGCGGGGAAAGCGTCGCCTACTTCGCCCACATCGGCGGCTTCGCCTTCGGCCTGCTCGTCATCCGGCTGTTCGTCAGGCGCCGCCCGCCCGCCGGAGCCCCCGCATGACCCGCCTGCTCGTGCTGGGCGCGGTACTCGTCTTCATCGCCGGCTTCGCCTTCCTCACCGTCGCCGCCATCGCCAAGGAAGGCCTCACCTTCGCCACCCTCCTGTCCGTCTTCATCCTCGTGCTGCTCGCGGTTGGCATCGTCGGCGCGCTGCGCAATCCTCCACGAGCATGAGCTCCTCGCCCTTCCTCACCCCGGGTCAGAGCCGCCACCGGCGGGCGCTCGCCGCCAGGCGCAGGCGGCGCAGGCGGCTGGCGGCCCTCGGCGTGCTCGCCCTCGCCGTGCTCGCCGCCCTCCTGGGCGAGATGGGCCTTGCCAGCGGCTCCAGCGAACGCCCGCACGCCTCCACCGGCGCCGCCGCCCGCAAGAAGGGCGCCCGGCCCTCGACGCCCGCCGGCGCTCCCGCGCGCTCCCCCTACGGCTTCCCCCTCGCCAAGCCCGCGCTCGCGCTCGCAGGCGTCTCCACGCCGCAGAAGGACCCCGTGCAGGTCGACTTCAGACACCCGCCGCGCGCCGGGCTGCTGTTCAACCTCACCACCGGACAGGTCCTGTGGGAGCGCAACCCCTATCTGCGCCTGCCCATCGCCAGCCTCACCAAGATGATGACCGCGCTCATCACCGTCCAGTCCGCGCCGCCCGACGCGCCCGTGCTCGTCACCCGCCAGGCCGTCGACACGTCCGGCTCGAAGGTCGGCGTGCTGCCGCTCGGCCGCCACGTGCGCTTGGAGAGCATGCTCTACGGCCTGCTGCTGCCGTCCGGCAACGACGCCGCCGTCGCGCTCGCCCAGCATGTCGCCGGCACCGTCAACAGGTTCGTCGTGCGCATGAACGAAGAAGCCGCCAGGCTGGGTCTCGGCTGCACCCGCTACTCCTCGCCCTCCGGCTTCTACGACGCCGGCAACTTCTCGTGCGCCGCCGACCTCGCCGTGCTCGCGCACGTCGACATGACGCAGCCGCGCATCGCCAGCGTCGTCAAGACCTACGCCGCCGTCCGGCCCTTCCCCATCAAGGGCGGCAAGCTCTACCTGTACAACAACAACCCGCTGCTCATCTACAAATACCCCGGCGTCACCGGCATGAAGACCGGCCAGACCGAAGCCGCCGGGCGCTGCCTCGTCGCCACCGCCGAACGCCACGGCGTGCGTCTCGGCGCGATCGTCCTCAACTCCGAAGACCCCGGCACCCAGGACCGCCAGCTGCTCGACCTCGGCTTCGAGGACGTCTACCACCAGCCGATCGTGCCCGAGGCGCCGTTCCCGCCGGGCGTCTGACGGTGGTACCTTTCCTGGCGTAGATTGACTGGTCAGTCAGCCAAAGGAGCCGACGTGGATCTCGACGACACACCCGAGCAGGCCGCCTACCGCGCCCAGGTGCGCAGCTGGCTCGAAGAGCACAAGTCAGAAGCCCCCATCCTCCAAGGACCCGGGGCGATCGAGGACGAGGACGAGATCGTCGCCGCGCGCCGCGCCTGGCAGGGCAAGCTCGCCGAGGCCGGGCTCGCCGGCGTGACCTGGCCGAAGGAGTACGGCGGGCAGGGGCTCGGCCCGATCGAGCAGGTCGTCTGCAACCAGGAGATCGGCCGCGCGAAAGTTCCCGGCATCCTCGACGCGATCGGCGTCGGCATGCTCGGCCCGACGATCATCGCCCACGGCTCCGAGGAGCAGAAGTCGCGCTATCTCGGGCCGATGCTCCACGGCGACGAGGTCTGGTGCCAGCTGTTCTCCGAGCCCGCCGCCGGCTCGGACCTCGCGGCCGTGCAGACTCGCGCGCGCCAGCAGGACGACGGCAGCTGGCGGCTGACCGGCCAGAAGGTGTGGACGACCAACGTCCAGTTCGCCTCCTACGGGCTGCTGCTGGCGCGCACCGACGCCGACGTCCCCAAGCACAAGGGCCTGACGATGTTCGTCGTGCCGATCGATGCCGAGGGCGTCACCGTGCGCGGCCTGCGCCAGATCTCCGGCGAGGCCGAGTTCAACGAGGTCTTCTTCGACGACGTCGCGCTCGACGAGAGCGCGGTCGTCGGCGGCGTCGGCAACGGCTGGGGCACCGGCCTGACCACGCTGATGTTCGAGCGCGTCACCATCGGCCTCGGCAGCGAGGGCATGGGCTACAACTCGACCCGCTTCGCCGGCGCGATCGCAGCCGACGAGCACGCCCGCCGCGACCCCGAGGTGCGCCACCGGCTCGGCGAGATCGCGAGCGAGCTGCTCGCCGTCAGGTTCACCGGCTACAGGACGCTCACCGCGCTGCAGAAAGGCCAGATCCCCGGCCCGGAGGCGGGCCTCGCGAAGGTCACCATCGTCAGCGGTGCGATCAAGGCGGGCGATCTGATCGCCGACGTGATCGGCCCCGACGCGCTGTCCGAGGACAGCGAGTGGGCGTACATGATCTCGTTCCTGCCCGGCCTGAAGTCCGCCGGCGGGACCGAAGAGATCCTCAGGAACACCGTCGGCGAGCGCGTCCTCGGCCTGCCCCCCGAGCCGCGCCTGGACAAGGGCATCCCGTTCTCGGAGCTTCGCTCCAAGGAAGGAGCGGCGGCATGAATCTCGCACTCTCAGACGAGCAGGTGTTCCTGCGCGAGGCCGCCCGCGGCGCGCTCTCGCGCTTCAAGACGCTCGAAGCCGCCCGCGAGGCGCTCGATACCCAAAAAGCGGGCACAGGCGGCGACGAGAATGCCCTGCCCGACCTGTGGCCGACCGCCAGGGAGGCCGGCTGGCCCGGCCTGCTGATCGACGAAGCCCACGGCGGCGCCGGACTCGACGCCTTCGACGCGATGCTCGTGCTCGGCGAGTGCGGGCGCGTGCTCGCCGGGATTCCGCTGCTCGGCCACCTGCCCGCGACCGCCATCCTCGGCGACGGGGCGGGCGGGCCCGGTCAATCCGAGTTCCTCGCCGATCTCGCCACCGGCGAGCGGCGCGCCGCCTACCTGCCCGCGCAACCCCCCAGCGAGCTCGACGAGCACTGGAGCACCGACCCCGCCAGCGGGCTCGGGCGCGGGTCTCTGCCGAGCGCCGCAGCCGCCGGCGATGACGGCCGCGTGCCGGTCACCGGCAGGTTCGCGTTCGTCCCCGACGCGCCCGGCGCCGACACGCTCGTCGGCGCCGCCCTGCTCGATGGCAAGCCCGTCGGCGTGGCGATCCTCGCCGACGCCCCCGGCGTGAGCATCGAGCCGGTGAGCAGGTACGACGCGACCCGCTCGCTCGGCCACGTCACGCTCGAGAACGCCCCCGCCGTCGTGCTCGACGCGCCCGAGGAGTCGCTCGCCGCCGCCTGGTACCTCGCGCAGGCGCTGATCGCCGCCGAGTCGCTCGGCAGCGTCGAGACCGCGCTCGACGTGTCCGTCGCCTACGCCAAGGAGCGCTTCACGTTCGGTCGCGCGATCGGCTCCTACCAGGCGGTCAAGCACTCCCTCACCGAGGTGCTGCGCCAGCTCGAGAACGGGCGCTCGCTGCTCTACTACGCCGGCTGGGCGCGCGCCGGCGCCCCTGCTGAGTTCGCGCTCGCAGCCAGCGCCGCGCGCTCGGTCGGCGGGCGTGCGCTCGACACCGCCGCGCGCACGATGATCTCCGTCCATGGCGGCATCGGCGCCACCTGGGAGCACGACGCGCCGCTGTACTTCCGCCGCGCGCAGCTCTCCAGGCGACTGCTCGGCGGCACCGCCCAGGCGACCGATCGCGTCGCCGGCGAGCTGATCGCGCAGGCCGACGCCGCCTAGCGGCGTCGGCTCGCCGCCACCGCCTTCGGCTTCGCTTCCGCTTCCAGCGCCGCGAGCACCGGCGCCCCGTACGCCGCCTGGACCGCTTCGACCATCGCCGGCTGCACCCCGCAGTTGATGCAGAAGCCGTGCTGGGACCAGCCGATCGCCCGCGCGAGCACCTGGTCGGCGTACGTCACCCCCGTGGCGTCGTGGCCGTAGTAGTCGTACGCGGCGTCCCACGCCGATTCGTTCAGCGCGTATTCGGCGCCGTCCGCCGACAGCAGGTGCGCGGCCGCCATGATCGCGTCGAAGTCGTCGTAGATCGACGGGTGCGTGGCGGTCATGTGGTCGTAGCGCGCGGGGCGCTTGCCGTAGATGTACGAGTCGGCGACCAGGTCCCAGGTAGATGGGGTGCCCGCCCCCCCGCCCGCCCCCCCGCCCGGGCGGGACCCATTCATCACGTTGAACTGCATCGGCCCGCCGCAGCAGTGGGCGAAGTTCAGGCCGTGATAGGTGCTCGGCGCGGTCGAGAACGCGCTCTCCTGCATGTGGATCGAGGCCAGCAGCAGCCAGTTGACGCCGAACGTGCTCTGCGCGGTCGCGTAGATCGGATAGAAGCCTTCCATCCACGCTCTCGAGATGTGCGTGCGGGTGGCGTCGACGAAGCTGCTCGCCTGCATCCGCTGCTGTTCGAGCGACGGCCGCGCGACGATCGCCGCACGGGCGCTCGCGCTCGCGGCGACGGCCGAGGAGCCGGACGCCGCCACGGGGGTCGCCGCCGAGCGCACCGGCGGGGGCGCCACCGGCGCGCTCGTGCGCCCGAGCACACCCGTGAGCACCGCGATCAGCACCGCCAGCCCGAGCGCGCCGATCGTGCACGCGAGCAGCCACGCGCCCCGTTCGGAGGGAGGGGACGGCGGCGCGGCAAATGGACGCTCGGACACAGCACCTCATCCTACGCGCGCGCCGCGCCGATCATGCAGGTGCCGGGTTAGGACTCTCACATGCGCACGCCAACGATCCTGCTGTCGACGCTCGCCGCCGCGCTCTGCTGCGCGTGCCCCGCGCTGGCGGCCTCGGCGCCGGCGCCCACACCCTCGCCGCCTGCATCCCCGCCCGTCCTGAGCCCCGCCCAGCAGCGCTACCTGGCGCTCGCACAGGCCGGCGTCGCACAGGCGCAGAGGCGCTGGCGCGATCCTCGGCGCGGCTGGTACGACGCGCGGCTGGGCGACCGCGAACGCTACCCGCTGGCCACCATCTGGGACATCGTGCCGCTGTTCGAGTCCCTCGACGCGATCGCCATCGCCCAGCCGACCGCCGCCAACCTGCACGCGCTCGCCAGCTTCGCGGCGGGGGCCGAGCGCTACCTCAACCGGGGGCTGCGACCGATACCCGGCTATTCCCCGTACCCCGGCGACCGCGAAGCGGGCACCGAGACCTGGTTCGACGACAACGGCTGGTGGGGCCTCGCGTTCGTCGAGGCCTACCGCGCCACCGGCAGGCGCCGCTACCTCGCCGACGCCGAACGCGCGCTGCGCTACATCGCGGCCGTCGGCTGGGATGGGGGCGGGGGCGGGATCTGGTGGAACACGCATCATCCCTACAAGTCCGGCCCGGCGCTCGCCTCGGACACCCTGCTGGCCGCGCTCATCTACCAGCAGGACGGCTCCGCCTTCGCCCTGGCGCAGGCCCGGAAGTTCGTCGCGTGGGCGAACACCAACGGCTTCAGCAACGCCGACGGGCTCTACGCGGACAGCAGCGTGAGCGCCACCCCCGTCGACTACGTCGAGGCGCCCCTGATCTACGCCCAGGCGCTGCTCTGCCAGCTGACCGGTGCCAGCAACGACTGTCAGCGCGCCGAACAGCTGAAGGCCGCCGCTCTGCGCCGCTTCGGCTACCTGCTCGACTTCTCGCCCCAGTACGACGCCGTCTACCTGCAATGGATGCTCGCGCTCTACGGGCTCGACGGCGACCGCACGCTGTACCTGCTCGCCGCCGACAACGCGCGCGACGCGCAGACGCGCGCCGCCAACGGCGAAGGCCTGTACCTGCTCTCCTGGAACGGCGAAACCCTGCCCGCGATCGACGCCGAACCGGGGATGCTGCAGACGCAGGCCGCCACCACCAGCGTGTTCGCGTGGCTGGCGGTGTATCCGCCGCCGGCGTGAGCCGCGCTCACACGCCGAGCGCGCGCCGCGCGACCCTGTCGAACACGAGGTCCGGCAGCAGGCGCTTGGCCAACAGCATCGCCTTGGCGTCGGTCCCGACGACGTAGCGGGCCTTCATGCGCGGCGAGCCCAGCGCACGCTCGATCGTGTCAGCCACGCGCTCCGGCGGCACGCCGCGGCGCGCGGTGTCCGCGAGCACCTTCTCCATCGCCGCCGGGATCCGCCCGTACACCGGCTCGAGCTCGGCGGGGATGCTCATGCGCTCGGCCTCAGCCCGGCCCTTGTCCCAGATCGGCGTCGCCACCGAGCCCGGCTCGACCAGCGCGACCTGCACGCCTGAGCTGTGCAGCTCGACGCGCAGCGCGTCGCCGAA
>JBKQHH010000225.1:0-14903 GCA_052148875.1 Solirubrobacteraceae bacterium | reverse complement strand
GGCGGCCGCAGCACCACAAACGCCGCGAGCACGCCCAGGCTCACCGCGGCCGCGGCCACCAGATAGGCGAGGTGGTATCCGCCGGTCAGCGCGCTCGCCAGCGGGTGCCCGGCGTCGCTCAGCGACTTCGTGTGGTCGGTCGCGATCGTGCCTAGCGTCGCCAAGCCGATCGCGCCGAACAGCTGCACGGAGACGTTGATGATGCCCGAGGCGAGGCCGGCGTCGCGCGCGGGCGTGTCGGACATGCCCATCGTCAGCAGTGGCAGGAATGACGCGCCCGCGCCGAGCCCGAGTGCCAGGAACGCGAAGAACAGCCCGGGGAAGTAGCTCGCGTGGACGCCGTCGACGGCGAGCAGCACCAGGCCGACGACGATCCCCGAGAGACCCGCCGCGAGCGTGGGCAGCGCGCCGAAGCGCTCGACCGCCCTGGCCGAGATGCCCATCGACATCGCGGCGATGCAGAACGTCAGCGGCAGGAACGCGAGGCCCGTGTCGATCGCGTCGTAGCCGAGCACCCGCTCCAGGTACAGCGCCCCGAGAAAGAACGCCGAGAACATCCCCGTGATCAGCAGGCCGCGCACGAGACTCGATCCCATCAGCATGCGCAGCCGCAGGATGCGCAGCGGCATGATCGGGTTCTCCAGCCGTGCCTCCAGCGCCAGGAAGCCGGCGAGCAGGGCCAGCGACGCGCCGCCGACGCCGAGCGTGCGCGCCGACAGCAGGCCGTATTCGCTCGACTTGACGATCGCGAACGCGCCCAGCATCGTCGCCAGCGTGATCAGGATCGAGCCGGCCACGTCGACGCCGCCGGCCAGGCCGATGCCCTCGTTCTCCTCGATCAGCATCGATCCGAGCACGAACGCGACGACGCCGATCGGCACGTTGACGAAGAAGATCCAGTGCCAGTCCAGCGACTGCGTGAGCGCCCCTCCGGCCAGCAGCCCGACCGAGCCGCCGCCGGCGGACACGAACGCGTACACGCCCATCGCCTTCGCCTGCTCGGCGCGCTCGGAGAACTCGGTGACGATGATCGCCAGGATCACGCTGGAGGCGACCGCGCCGCCGACTCCCTGGAGGATGCGCGAGACGATCAGCATCGTCTGGTCCTGGGCGAGCCCGCAAAGCACCGACGCCGCCGTGAACATCACCAGGCCCGTCAGGAACACCTTCTTGCGCCCGACCAGGTCGCCGAACCTGCCCGCGAGCAGCAGGAAGCCGCCGAACGTGATCAGGTAGCCGTCGATCACCCACGTGAGATTGCCCTGCGTGAAGTGCAGCTCGCGCTGGATCGACGGCAGCGCGACGTTCACGATCGTCGCGTCGAGCACCATCATCAGCTGCCCGAGGCACAGGACCGCGAGCGCGATCCAGCGCCTGCGCTCCGAGGCGGCGGTCTGTACGGGGGTCTTCGATTGGCTGAGCAGAGTGTTCATGGGTGTCCTCCGGGGTTGCGGAGAGCACACCATAGCAACTATCATCCATATAACAAGGATGATCTACGAAAAATTAACGATCGCTGGTAATGTGATGATTGGTGCTTAGATGATGTATAGACTTCGAGACATGGGCGATGGGAGAGATTGTGCCCCCGGTTCGGCGGTGCTGTTGAGCCGCCTGGCCAAGCAGGTGTACCGCCGCAGCGACGAGCAGCGGCTGGGCATGCACCTTCGCCACCTCGTCGCCCTCAGCTACGTCTCAGACCACGACGGGTGCCCCCAGCAGGACCTCGCCGACGCCTTCTGCATGGACGCCAACAACGTCGTGCTGCTGCTGAACGAGCTGGAGCAGCTCGACTACGTCACGCGCCTGCGCGACCCCAGCGACCGGCGCCGCCACCTGGTGCAGATCACCGCGGCGGGCCGCGCGGCCCTCACCGACGCCGAACGCGCCCAGGCGGCGGTCGAGGACGAGGTGCTCGCGGCGCTCGACGCCGACGAGCGCAGGACGCTCCGCGAGCTGCTGGGCCGCGCGCTGCGCAGCGTCGAGCCCGACGACGGCGACCCCCACAGCGCGCCGGTCGCCCCCGTCTCGGCGTAGGCCCGCTCAGCCGAGCGCGACGATCGCGTCGATCTCGACCTGCGCGCCGCGGGGCAGCCCGGCCACCCCGATCGCGACCCGTGCCGGCGGGTCCTCGCCGAAGAACGACCCGTACACCTCGTTGACCTCCGCGAAGGCCGCCAGGTCGGTCATGTACACGGTCATGCGCAGCGCGCGCGCCAGCCCCGTGCCCGCGGCCTCGCACACCGCCGCCAGGTTCTCCAGGCAGCGCCGGGCCTGCTCCGCCGGCCCGGCGCCGACGAGCTCGCCGGTCTGCGGGTCGAGCGGTATCTGCCCCGAGCAGAACAGCAGCTCCCCGCAGCGCACCGCGTGGCTGTACGGGCCGACGGCGGCAGGCGCCCCGTCGGCGTGAACCGTCTCGCGATCGTCGGCCATCGAGGAGACACTACCGCGACCGGTCCGAGCCGGCCAGCGCAGGGGGACGAGTCGGAGCCACGACCGATCGGCGTCACCACGGATCGGCGTCACGCCGCCGCCCAAGGCAATAGATTCCAATGAGTGCAACCTTCGGCGCGCAAGCTCGCTGCGGTGCTGTTGACGGCATGCGCGTGGATCTGCGCGCCCGTCTCCTCCGCGCATGCCCAGATCGAGTTCGCGCCATGCGGAGACAGCAACAACTTCGCCTGTGGCCATCTCACGGTGCCGCTGGACCCCACGGGCGCCACGCCGGGCACGATCACGCTCGCCATGCGCCGCCATCGCGCCGCCGTCGGCGAAGCGCGCACGGCGATCATCGCCCTCGCCGGAGGACCGGGGCAGCCCGCGCTGCCGTTCGCCGAACAGTTCGCCGAACTGCTCGGCCCGATCGCCGCGACGCGCGATCTGATCGTCTTCGATCAGCGCGGCATCGGCCTCTCCGCGCCGCTGTCCTGCCACGCGTTCGAACGCCCGGACCTGTACCACTCGTTCGGGGCGCTGGTCGAAGCGTGCGGCGACCAGCTGGGACCCACCCGCACGTTCTACACCACCGCCGACACCGTCGCCGACATCGAGGCGATCCGGCAGGCGGGCGGCTACGAAAAGCTCGTCCTGTACGGCACCAGCTACGGCACGAAGGTGGCCGAGCAGTACGCGCAGGACTACCCCAGCCACGTCGAAGCGCTGGTGCTCGACTCGGTCGTGCCGCCGGACGGACCCGATCCGCTCGATCGCTCCACGTTCGCGGCGGTGCCGCGCATCCTGCGCCAGCTGTGCGCCGCGAACGCATGCGCGCACGTCACCTCCAATCCCGTCGCCGACCTGGCGCGGGTGCTCAGGCGGATGGAACGCGCACCGCTGCGCGGGCGCGCGCTCGACGGGGAGGGCAAGGCGCATCAGGTGTCGCTGTCGGCGAGCGAGCTGTACGAAATCCTGCTCGCGGGCGACTTCTCCTCGTTCCTGCGCGCCGAATTCCTCACGACGATCGCGGCGGCCGCGCGCAACGACACCGCGCCGCTGGCGCGCCTGATCCAGGCGCTCAGCCACGCCGAAGGCGAAAGCGAAGACTTCGACACGCCGCTGTACTACGCGACCACCTGCGAAGAGCAGGACTTCTCGTGGAGCCGCGCGGCGGACCCGAGGGCCCGCATCGCCGAGGCGGCCGCCGCGGCGAGGGCGCTGCCGGCAAGCGCGTTCGCGCCCTTCACCGCGACCGACGCGCTGCAGGACAGCGACATCGCGGCATGCGCATACTGGCCGTTCACGACGCCAGCCCCGCCCGTCGACGACGCGCCGCTCCCGGACGTGCCGACGCTGATCCTCAGCGGAGCGGACGACCTGCGCACCCCGACCGCGAACGCCCGCGAAGTGGCGGCGCAGATCCCCGACTCGCACCTGCTGGTCGTGCCCTACACCGGCCACTCGGTGCTCGGCCAGGACCAGACCTCATGCGCCAGCGACGCGCTGCAGGCGCTGTTCGCCGGCGGCGCCGTGAAGCCCTGCCGGCCGGCACCCCCTCCGGCGATCCTGCGACCGCCGCCGCGGCCGCCCATGCGGCTCGCGCTCGTCGCGCCCGCGAGCGGCTACCGGGGGGTTCCGGGGCGTACGCTGCACGCGGTCGCGCTGACACTCGGCGACTTCATCCGCGAGCTCGCCCTGCAGCTGACGCTCAGCGGCTCGCTGGAAAGCCTCATCTCCTCGCCGACGCTGCGCATCGGCGGCCTGCGCTCCGGTTGGGCGGAGCTCGCGAACGGGGCGCTCAGCCTCCACGGCTACTCATACGTGCCCGGCGTGACGGTCTCCGGCTCGATCAAGACGGAAACCGAGGACCTCCAGATCGGCGGATCGGCCGCCGCGCACGGCACGCTCACGGGCGCGCCGCGCAAGTCGCTCGTCGGGACGCTCGGGGGCCTGCACGTGGTCCTACCGGCGAGCTCGATCGCAAGTGCGGCTATTGTCGGCGACGATGCGGCGAGCTCTCACCCTGGCTCTGACGGCCCTGCTGCCCGCCGCGCTGCTCGCCGCCTGGCCGAGCTTCTCGGCCGCCTCGAGCCTTAGCTTCATACCCTGCCCGAACGCCACCGCCTTCGAATGCACATCCCTGTCGGTGCCGCTCGACCGCGCGGGAGCCGTGCCGGGGACGATCTCGCTGAGCATCGAGCGCCGGCTGGCCGGCGCCGCCCCCAGCCGCAGCGCGGTGGTGGCGCTGGCCGGCGGGCCGGGCCAGGCGGCGCTCCCGCTCGCCGAATTCATCGCCCAGGCGATCGCACCGGCGATCGGCTCGCGCGACCTGCTCGTGTTCGACCAGCGCGGCACCGGCGCGTCGGACCCGGTGAGCTGCCCCGTGTTCGAAGTGTTCAGCACGAAGCCCGCGAGCGAGCTCTTCGAACAGTGCGCCGCCGAGATCGGACCCGCCCGCGGGGGCTTCACGTCGCAGGAATCGGTCGAGGACATCGAGGCGATGCGGCAGGCGGGCGGCTACGAAAAGCTCGTCCTGTACGGCACCAGCTACGGCACCAAGGTGGCCGAGCAGTACGCGCAGGACTACCCGAGCCACGTCGAAGCGCTGGTGCTCGACTCGGTCGTGCCACCCGCAGGGCAGGAACCGTATGCGATCCCGACCTTCCAGGCGATCGCGGGGGTGCTGGCGGAGCTCTGCGCGAACGGCGCCTGCGCGGGAATCACGTCCAATCCGCTCGCGGACATAGCCAGCCTCGCCGCACAGCTGCGCAAGCGGGATCTGAGCGGGTCGGTGTACGACGGCTCGGGCAGGCGCCACGCGAGCACGCTCGACGAGCAGGGCCTGCTCGACGTCCTGGAGGCGGGCGACCTCAACCCCGCGCTACGTGCGCTGCTGCCCGCGGCCGTGCGATCGGCGCTCGACCACAACCCCGACCCGCTGCTGCGCCTGCGCCTGCTCTCCGAGGGACTGATCCCCAACGTGCCGATCGAAGGCAGCACGGGCGAACCCTCGCAGGAGCTCGACGAAGCGGCGTTCGTGACGACGAGCTGCGAGGAGACCCCGTTCCCGTGGCAGCGCAGCGCGCCACAGGCGACCCGCCTCGCCGAAGCGCTCGACTACCTGCACGCCCAGCCGGCCGGCGACTTCTACCCGTTCGACGCGGTCACCGCATACGCCAACAGCCTCGTCCCCGACTGCGCCGGCTGGCCGGACGCCTCCGCGGCGCCCGCAGCCCCGGGCCCGCTGCCGAACGTGCCCACCCTGATCTTCTCCGGCGAGCAGGACCTCAGGACCCCCACCGCCGACGCCCGGGGCGTCGCCGCGCTGATCCCCGACGCCCAGCTGCTGGTGGTCCCGTTCACCGGGCACTCTGTGCTCGGCAGCGACCTCAGCGACTGCTCGTCGCTGGCGGTGAAGGCGTTCTTCGCGGGCGGGGCGGGTGGGGGTCAAATCCAGCCGTGCACGACCGCGACCGACCCGTTCGCGCCCACCCCTGTCACCCCCACCAAGCTCGCCTACGTGCATCCGCCGGCCGCGTTCGGCGGCAGGCCCGGACGGACGCTCGTGGCGGTGCTCGACACGCTCGTCGACCTCAACCGCCAGGTCATCGCCGCCACGCTGCAGGCCGATGCGGAACTCCCGAGCGGCTCGAGCTTCGGCGGCCTGCACGGCGGCTACGCCAAGCTCACCGCCTCGAAGGCGATCCTCAGGGACCTCTCGTTCGTGCCCGGCGTGCAGCTGACCGCGACGTTCCCCGTGCGAAACGGCGAGCTGCAGGCGACCAACATCCGCGTCTCGGGCACGGAAGCCGCGTCCGGGACCGTCCGCTTCGGCGGCGGCTCCACACGAGTCACCGGCACGCTGGCTGGCAGGGGCTTCAACGTGAGCATCGCGAAGGTCAAGCTCTCGCGCGTCGGCGCCGGAGCATGGCCCTCGCGCGCCGCGATCGGCCAGCTGCTCGGCCGAGGTGACGGCCGGCTGCGCGACGGCCGCCACGCCGGAGCGGGGCTCGGCTCGCTGTGGTCCTCGTGGCTACCCTGAGCCGGTGCCCAACGCGCTAGCGCAGGAGACCTCCCCCTACCTGCGCCAGCATGCCGAGAACCCCGTCGACTGGCTGCCGTGGGGCCCGGTCGCGCTCGCGCGCGCCCGAGTCGAGGACAAGCCGCTGCTGGTGTCGATCGGCTACTCCGCGTGCCACTGGTGCCACGTGATGGAGCGGGAGTCCTTCGAGGACCCGCGCACGGCGGCCGTGATGAACGAGAGCTTCGTCTGCGTCAAGGTCGACCGCGAGGAGCGCCCCGACATCGACGCGCTCTACATGGAGGCCGTCCAGGGGATGACCGGCCACGGCGGCTGGCCGCTGAACGTGTTCCTCACACCCGAGCAGCTGCCGTTCTACGGCGGGACCTACTTCCCGCCCGACCCTCGCCATGGGATGCCCGCGTGGACGCAGGTGCTGCAGGCGATCGCCGAGTCGTGGGAGGCGAACCGCGAGGAGATCCGCTCCGGCGGCGAGCGCCTGCGCGAGCGCCTGTCCGGCGGAGCCACGCTCTCGCCCTCCAGCGAGCCGCTGCAAGAGCGCACGCTCGATCAGGCCGTGGCGACGCTCGCCCAGAGCTTCGACGCGCGCGACGGCGGCTTCGGCACAGCGCCGAAGTTCCCGCAGGCGCCCGTGCTCGAGCTCCTGCTGCTGCGCGACGACGGACGCACGATGGCGCTCACCACCCTGCACGCGATGGCCGGCGGCGGCATCCACGACCAGCTCGGCGGCGGCTTCGCCCGCTACAGCGTCGACGCCGCCTGGACGGTGCCGCACTTCGAGAAGATGCTCTACGACAACGCGCTGCTCGCGCGCGCGTACCTGCACGGCTGGCAGGCCTCCGGCGATGAGCGCCTGCGCGACGTGTGCGTCGACACGCTCGAGTGGGCGCTGCGCGAGATGCGCGGACCCGAGGGCGGCTTCTACAGCGCCCTGGACGCCGACTCGGAGGGCGTCGAGGGACGCTTCTACGTGTGGACCGTCGCCGCGCTCACGGAGCTCCTCGGCGAGGACGCACAGGCGGCGATCGCGTGGCTGGGGGTCACCGAGCAGGGCAACTTCCAGGACGGGTGGGGTGGGTCTCGATTCTCCCAGCCGGGTCTCAACGTCCTGACCGACCGCGGGGGCGGGCAGGCGCCTGATCGAGAGACCCGCGAGCGCATCCGCGAACGCCTGCTGTCCGCGCGTGAACAGCGCGAGCGTCCCGCGCTCGACGACAAGCGCCTGACCAGCTGGAACGCGCTGATGATCTGCGCGCTCGCGGAGGCCGGAGCCGCGCTGTCGGAGCCGAGGTACCTGCAGGCGGCAGTCGCATGCGCGGAGTTCCTGCAGAACGACATGCGCGACGACGGCTCCGCCCTGGCAGGCGAGCGCGGCCGCCTGCTGCGCACCTACAACCACGGGCGCGCCAAGATCGACGCCTATCTGGAGGACCACGCCTTCCTGATCGAGGCGCTGATCGCGCTGTTCGAAGCCACGTGCGAGGAGCGCTGGTTCCACCAGGCGGTCGCGCTCGCCGACGAGATCATCGCGCGCTTCGCCGACCCCGAGAACGGCGGCTTCTTCTCGACGGCCTCCGACGGCGAAGCGCTGATCGTCAGGCGCAAGGACCTCGAGGACTCCCCCATCCCCTCAGGCTCCTCCAGCGCCGCCGTCGGCCTGCTGCGCCTGTCGCAGCTCACCGGCAACGACACGTACGAGCGCCACGCCCTCGGCGCGCTCGCGCTCGTCGCCGAGATCGCCCCGCGCCATCCCACCGCGTTCGGGCACATGCTGCAGGCGCTGCACTGGCATCTGGCGCCAGCGCGCCCGATCGCGTGCGCCGTCCCTACAGAATCGACAGGTAGCGGTCGAGCTCCCACTGCGTGACGTGCACGCGGTAGTCGTCCCACTCCTGGCGCTTGATCTCGACGTAGCGGTTGAACATGTGCTCGCCGAGCGTGCGCAGCACCAGCTCTGACTCGGCCGTCAGCTCGATCGCCTCGCCGAGGCTCTCCGGCAGCTGCTCGACGCCCAGGCGCTTGCGTTCCTCGCCGGGCAGGTGGTAGAGGTTCTTCTCCATCGGCTCCGGCAGCTCGTAGCCCTTCTCGATCCCCTCCAGGCCCGCCTGCAGCAGCACCGCGAACGTCAGGTACGGGTTGCACGCGGGGTCCGGGCAGCGCAGCTCCATGCGCGTGGCCTTCTCCGTGCCCGGGTGATACAGCGGCACGCGCACCAGCGCCGAGCGGTTGCGCCGCGACCACGCCACGTACACCGGCGCCTCGAAGCCGGGGACCAGGCGCTTGTACGAGTTGACCCACTGCGCGAAGATCGAGCAGATCTCGCGCGCGTGCTTGAGCTGGCCGGCGATGAACGCCTTGCCCACGTCCGACAGGAAGTACTGGTCGTCGGGGTCGTAGAACGCGTTCTTGCCGCCGCTGAACAGCGACTGGTGCGTGTGCATGCCCGAGCCGTTCTCGCCGAACAGCGGCTTGGGCATGAACGTCGCGTGCCAGCCGTACTTCATCGCGTACTCCTTGACCGTGATGCGGTACGTCATGCAGTCGTCGGCCATCTTCAGCGCGTCCGCGTAGCGCATGTCGATCTCGTGCTGGGAGGGCCCCACCTCGTGGTGGGTGTACTCCACGTGGATCCCCAGCTGCTCCAGCGCCAGCACCGTCTCGCGGCGCACGTCCGAGCCCGCGTCCAGCGTCGTCAGGTCGAAGTACCCGCCTTCGTCGAGCACCTCCGTCGAGCGCGAGTCCTTAAACAGGAAGTACTCGAGCTCCGGGCCCACGTTGAACGTGTCGAAGCCCATTTCCCGTGCGCGCTCCAGCGCCCGCCGCAGAACATGGCGCGGATCGCCCTCATACGGGGTTTTCTCGGGCGTGATCACGTCGCAGAACATGCGCCCCACGCCCTGCTCCTCCGGGCGCCACGGCAGCACCGCGAACGTGCTCGGGTCGGGCATCGCGATCATGTCCGACTCCTCGATCGCGTTGAAGCCCGTGATCGACGAGCCGTCGAAGCCCATGCCCGCCTCGAACGCGTCGTCGAGCTCCGCCGCGTTGATCGAGAACGACTTCAGCTGGCCCAGGATGTCCGTGAACCAGAAGCGGATGAAGCGGATGTCGCGCTCCTGAACGAACGCCTTCACGTCCTCTGCGGTCTTCGGCTGGTCCGGCATCTCGCGGGACCTTAACCGATGCCCCGCGCCAGGCGCTATCGACTAATGGCTAAACCGCTCCCTGCGGTTGAGATGGCTGCTTGGAGCGCGAAGCGGCTCAGTGCCCTGCGACGGCGGCCACAAACTTCGCGACATCTTCGGCTTCCTTGCCCTGATAGAGCAGCGCCGGCATCTGTCCCAGGCCCCGCGCACGGCCTTCCGCGATCGCGTTCTCCACGAGCGCGATGCGTCCCGCCGGGGTGGAGATGTCGTCGCCCACGCGGATGTCGAGGTTGGGGCCGATGCGCCCGACCGACTTGACCGCCGCCAGCGTGTGGCAGACGGCGCACGCGTGCGCGAACAGTTCGCGGCCCTTCTGCTCTTCCTTGTTCAGCTGCACGCCGCCCACCGCCACGCTCGCCTTGTGCTCGCCGTTGAACGCCAGCACGATCGCAGGCACGACCAGGCCGAACGCGAACACGACGACGATGCCCAGCGTGATCGCGCGCTGGCCGGCGGTCGATTCAGCCTGCGAGGAGTCGCCCGGCCCGCGCGATCGGCGCATCGCCAGGAAGAACACCCCGAGGCCGACGAGAATCCAGAAGCAGATGAAGATGATCAGCATGCGCGCGAGAAGATATCGGGTGGCGCCGCCGGACGGTCGGATGAGAGCTCTCCCACCTTTAGGGGCGCCTTCGGCGCTCCCTCGCCGCCACGCTACCCTGGAGGGTGGTCGGACAACCTGAACGGACGTGGACGCACAGCGATGAACATCCTTCGACGCCTGCCCCTCCCCCGCCTGCTGCTGCTGTGCGCGCTCGTGCTCGTCATCGGCGTGTCCGCCACCGCGCTCGCCTTCGCCATCGGCTCGGGGCCCACGCCGCCGCCGAAGCCGCTCGCGCAGGCGATCCACGACGCCCTCGGCGGGGCGAACGGCGAACAGATCGAAGGCGTCAGCGCGAACATCACGCTCACCGACCGCCTGCTCGAAGGCGCCAGCCTCGCGAGCGGCGGGCACGGCGGCGCATCGTCCCCGGAGGGGGAACTGACCTCCAGCCCGCTGATCACCGGCGGCTCCGGGCGGCTGTGGATCGCCAAGGACGGACACGTGCGGTTGGAGCTGCAGTCCCAGAAGGGCGACACCCAGATCCTCTACGACGGGCACACCCTGACGCTGTACGACGCCGCCACCAACACGCTCTACCGCTACACGCCGCCCGCCGGTGAAGGCGGGTCGGGCTCGAGCACGCCGGACACCGGCCATCACGAAGTCCCCAGCGTCGCCAAGATCGAAGAAGCGATCGCCCACCTGAGCAAGCACGCGGACGTCTCCGGCGCCACGCCCACCGACGTCGCCGGCCAGGCCGCCTACACCGTGCGCGTCTCGCCGAACGAAGGCGGCAGCCTGTTCGGCGGCGTGGAGCTGTCCTTCGACGCCGTCCACGGAGCGCCGCTGCGCGCGGCCATCTACTCCTCCACCAGCGCCTCGCCCGTGATCGAACTCGCGGCCACCGAAGTCTCCTACGGCCCGGTCGCCGACTCCGTGTTCGAAGTCAACCCGCCCGCCGACGCCAAGGTCGAGGAAATCGCCACGCCGTCCTCCGGCGGCGCACACAAGTCCGCGGGCGCAGGCGAAAAGCCGGCCATCACCACCCACGGGCACGGCCCGTCCACGATCGCCGTCGTAGAAAGCAAGATCAAGACGGATGCCAAAGGCGGTGGCGGGGAACCGCTCGAAGGTCTCCCCAAGGTCACCATCAACGGCGCCAGCGCCAGCGAGCTGCGCACCGAGCTCGGCACCCTGCTGAGCTTCGAGCGCGGCGGCGTGCGCTACCTGCTCGCGGGCTCCGTCACGCCCGCCGCGATCGAAGAAGTCGCGCGAGGCCTCTAGCGGTGGGCGACGACGCGTCGCCTCGGGGCGACGAGGCCCCGCCGGTCAAGGCGCGCGGGCTGGTCAAGCGCTACAAGGAGGTCCTCGCGGTCGACCACATCGACCTGAACGTCCGCGCCGGCGACGTGTACGGCTTCCTCGGCCCCAACGGCGCCGGCAAGACCACCACGCTGCGCATGGCGCTCGGCCTGATCACGCCCACCGAGGGCACGGTCGAGCTGTTCGGGCGCGACCCGCTGCGCCACGGCGCCCACGCGCTGGACGGAGTCGCGGGGTTCGTCGAGGCGCCGCGCTTCTACCCGTACCTCACCGCGCGCAAGAACCTGCAGCTGCTGGCCGCGCTCGACGGCGACGGCGCCGCCGGGCGCATCGACGAGGTGCTGGAGATCGTCGAGCTGAGCCCACGCGCGGGCCACAGGGTCGGCGGCTACTCGCACGGCATGCGCCAGCGGCTGGGCATCGCCGCGGCGCTGCTGCGCAGGCCGCGGCTGCTGATCCTCGACGAGCCCGCGACGGGCCTGGACCCGGCGGGGATGCGCGACATGCGCTCGCTGATCCGCCGCCTGGCCGACGAACGGATCACCGTGCTGCTCTCCAGCCACCAGCTGCCCGAGGTGCAGGAACTGTGCGACCGGGTCGCGATCGTCGACTCCGGGCGCGTCGTCTACGAGGGCGCGCTCGCCGACCTGCGCCGCCAGGGCGGAGCCGGCTACCGGCTGCGCACGAGCGACGACAGGCGTGCGCTGGACGTGGCGCTCGCCCAGGAGGGCATCGAGCACGCCAGCGCCGGCGAGCACGGCCTCGACTTCCAGGCCGACGAGCAACACGTCGGCGAGCTGTCGCTGGCGCTGGGGCACGCCGGGATCGCGATCCTCGCGCTGACCCCCGAGCTCGCCACGCTCGAGGACCTGTTCTTCAGGCTGACCGAGGGCGGCAACGGAGCCAAGCCGCAGGCGGTGGAGGTCGGATGAGCAGCGCGGCCGCCGCACCGCCCGCCGCCGCGCCCGCGTTCGAGCGCTCGCGGCGCCCGTCCGTGCTGACCGTCTACCGCTGGGAGCTGCGCAAGCTCGTCTCGCAGAAGCGCAGCTACCTGGGCCTGGCGCTGGTGATCGTCCTGCCGCTGATCTTCGTCGTGTTCGAGAGCCTGCGCCACGGGCACAACCATGCCGACAACATCTTCGCCACCGAGATCACGCAGTCCGGCCTCGCCACGCCCGTGCTGATGCTGCTGTTCATGTCCGGCTTCTTCCTGCCGCTCGCCGCGTCGCTCGTCTCGGGCGACATCTTCGCCAACGAGGACGGCAACGGCACGCTCAAGACGATCCTCACCCGCTCCGTCGACCGCGGCCAGGTGTTCGCCGCGAAGGCCCTCACGGCGATGACCTACGCCGCGACCGCGGTGTTCCTGTCGACAGCCGTCGCGACCATCGCCGGCGTCATCTCGTGGGGCTTTCACTCCGTCAGGACGTTCTCGGGAACCGTCGTCTCCGCGCCCGAAGCGCTGCTGCTCGTGTTCGCCGCCAACGCCGTCTACCTGATCCCGCTCGTCGCGCTGGCCGGCATCGGCGTGCTGCTGTCCGCCGCCACCCGCAACAGCGCCGCCGCCGTCGTCGGCACCATCGGCCTGGTCATCATGCTGTTCATCGTCGCCCAGATCCCCGGGCTGGAAGGCATCCAGCCCTACCTGCTCACCGAACAGTTCCAGGCCTGGCAGGGCCTGCTGCGCACGCCCACCGACTGGGCCCCGATCGCGCATTCTGCGTGGGTGTGCGCGCTGTATGGGGTGCCCTCGCTGCTCGCCGGGTACCTGGTGTTTCTGCGGCGGGATGTGGCGGGGGGGTAGGGCGCACCCGGCCCCGCCGCCCGCGCGTAGCTGTCCGGGGTGGGTGCTCTAATCGGACGATCTGGCGGCCCGCCATTCGCGCGCGCCGATCTCCACTGGAACGACGGGGGTTCTGGCATGTTTTCGTCTGCACGCAGGCACCTGAGCTACGCGAACGTCGCAGCCACGATGGCGCTCGTGTTCGCCATGGGCGGCACCGCGATCGCCGCGAAGCACTACCTCATCAGCTCGACGAGCCAGATCAGCCCGCAGGTCCTCAAGGCGATCGAAGTCAAGATCGCCGGCCGCGTGCCACGGGGCAAGGAAGGCAAGGAAGGCCCGGCCGGCAAGGAAGGCAAGGCAGGCGAATCCGGAGGCGAAGGCAAACCGGGCGTCTCGCTGCTCTCGAGCGCCGAACAGGAAGCGCTGAAAGCGGTCCTGCCCTACATCAGGCTCGTCTCCAGCGGCGTCGACGGCAAGCCCACGATCCAGTTCACCGGGGCCAACGTGCAGATCCTCAGCGGCGCCGGCAAAGAGAGCGCGCTCGGCAGCGGCGAGGGCAACCTCATCGTCGGCTACGACGAATCCCCGCGAGAACAGACCGGCTCGAACGACATCGTCATCGGCAGCTCCAAGCAGGAATACACGTCCTATGGCGCGCTCGTGGCTGGGTCGGAAAACGCCGCGATCGACCCCTACACCGACGTCTTCGGCATGTCCAACATCGCCCAGGGCGAAGGCGCATCCATCAGCGGCGGCGACAGCAACTACGCGGACGGCGAATGGTCGTCGGTGAGCGGCGGCTATGAAAACACCGCCAACCGGAACGCCGCGTCCGTCAGCGGCGGCAACCACAACGAAGCGCTGGGCATCCAGTCTTCGGTGAGCGGCGGCTACAAAAACGAAGCCAAAGGCGACTACTCGTCGATCTTCGGCGGCAAAGAACAAACCGCCTCGGCATCTTACGAAGCCCTTCCGTAGCAGCGTGGCGACGGCCAGCTCCCCCGCCGCGCCTCTGCGCGGGCGGGGGACCTTCGCCAAGCCAATCGATCAGGCCACGTACGTGTACATCGGGCCGCCGCTGGAGCTGAGTTCGCCGTTGGTGACCACAACTTCGGCTTTGCCGGCCGCATGAGCCCCGGTCGTGACCACCAGTTCGGTCGCCGAGATCCATTCGACCTTCTCCGCTTCGGTTCCTCCGATCTTGACCTTCGCGTGTTCGGAGAAACCGGTACCCGTGACCAGGACTTCCCAACCACCGGCCGTCGAGCCTTCAGGCGGGCTGATCGACGTCACTTTCGGGGGCGTGGCGTAGGTGAATTCCACCGTCGCGCTCTGCGCGACACCACCCACACTGACTTCGACGGGGACTTCCCCGGCGGCGTGCGCGGTCGTTTTCGCGGTGATTTCGGTCGCAGAGACGACCACCACAGAGGTCGGTTCGCCACCGATCTTCACTTTCGCGCCTTTCACGAACCCGGTGCCCGTGATTTTCACGGCCGTGCCACCCGCGGTCGTGCCTTCTTTCGGCGAGATCGCGGTCACCGTCGGCGGCGTGATGTACGTGAA
>JBKQHH010000224.1:0-4503 GCA_052148875.1 Solirubrobacteraceae bacterium | reverse complement strand
CCGCCCACACGACCTGCCGCCTTCAGCGTCGCTCGCTGTTCGCCTACCTGACCGAAGCCATTGCCACCCACGCACGCGGCGATCCGGTGCCGCTGCTCGCCTCAGCAGCGACCAACTGAACGCTTACTGGAATCGGGTGATTTGGAGGGGTTTTACTGGTGATGGACGGCTGTGACGGGCCGGCGGGAATTGCTGGAGTTTGCGGGCGATTCCGGGGGGGACGGCTGATGGGGCTTCCGTCCCAATGGGATGTGCAGATCAGACCCGTCTGCCTGCTCGTGAGCAGTCCGCTCGGAGGGTTCGGCGCAGCTGTGAGCGGCGGCGCTCCGGGCTGAGGGACTCGGAGGCGGCGCGGTCTCCCGAGGCGCGTTGTCTGCTGTTGAGCGTCGGTGCCTCGCGGAGAGCATGCATCGAGGTTGCTGTTCATACCGTCATCGCCCGCCAGTGGGGTCCGGACCAGGTCCGGACCCACGAAGGTCAAGGCGGCGCAGCCGCCGACCCCTTGTGGGTTGACCTTCGTGGTGGCGTCCACCTCCATTCCGGACCTGAACGCGGGCGCGCCGCACTTCGGAGTCCCCGGCCGCGCGCAGCGCGGTTGGGGGTGCGGCGGGTAACTCGGCTGTTCCCCGCGCAGCCTGCCCGCCTACGCGAGGGACGTCAGGCCGCGGCGGGCCGCAGGAGTGCGGGTGCCGGGGCCTACCAGCTGGACGCGCTCTCCGCTGGGCAGCGTCGCTTCGAGGGATATGCCCATGGCGGCCATGAGCCGGAAGGCGTTGTCGGTTGTCGGGTTGGCTGTCTGGGAAGTCAGCAGCCGCCGTACGCTCGAGGCCTCGAGGCCGGCGCGGTCGGCGAGCGCGCGCTTGGTCATGCCCTGCTGCTCCCGGGTCGCCTCCAGCGCGGTTAGCAGGGCGTTGCGTGCGCGCAGGGCCTCGACCCGCCGGGCGTGCTCGGCACGCTCGGGCTCGGACAGCAGTGCGTTGAGCGCACTTTGGTGGGCGGACTGCTTGGGCATGGGTTGAGGGTAGCAGGGCCGTGGCATAAATGCAACACCGTCAGCACTCCGGCTTGCTTCCCGCTCGCCGCTCATCGCCCGGATAGTGTGGCGCCATGCTCTGGGGTGTCGAGTGGCTGGTCAAGACGGATGGCGGCACGCGGAGCGTGCCCGCGTTCGACTTCCTGCTGGGTCAGCCGCCGGCCGTGCGGATGCAGCTGCTGGCGATCGTCGATGCCGTGCGCAGCACGGGACCGGACCAGTGGAGGGACACCAGCTCGCATGACTCGATGCACGGCGCTTGCGAGCACCTGCACGAGGCGCGCGACCGCCACGGGCAGACGCTCTACCGCCTCTATCTGCTCTGGCAGCGACGCGAGAAACGCGTGGTGATCGTGGACGGAGCCGCCAAGCCCAACTCCACGGCGCTGCCTGACTCCTTCTACGACGAGCTCGCCGCACTGGCCGCAACAGCTGGCGGAAACCCCGCCCCGTTCGCCGTAGCCGACGACTTCGCCCGCAAGGCCCTCAGCGCGGAGGAGAAGACTGGCTGACCAGAGGTTGACGTGCGAGCGAGATCCCGGATTCGCCCTGCAAGACTCATTTACATCTCTGGAAAGCGACTAACGCTGTCTGGCAGGGGAGCCGATAACTCTCTTGGCCATGTCCACAAATGGGTTCCCGGCTCCCGACACGCGCGGTGTCGTCTATCTCGTGCACTTCTCCGGGCGCACGAAGCAAGGCCATCAGCACTATCTCGGCTTCTCCAGCGATCTGGAACGCCGGTACCGTCAGCATCGGTTTGGCTGGGGAGCAAAGGAGACCAAGAGGGCGATCGCGGAGGGCCTCAAGCTCACAGTCGCACAGACGTGGGAGGGCACTCCTGCGCTCGAGCGACGCCTGAAGGAATGGAGCAGAGAAGGGAGGAAGGGCTTCTCCGGTATCTGCCCCCTGTGTCCCCGCGAAGACGATCTACCGCCCAATCTCGCACGGGACCTCGGCGAGCCGTCCATGCGGGTGTATCGTTCCGAGTCTCGGCCGGCATAAGGACTACAAGGGCCTTGGGCCCGGTCGAGGCAGGGCGTTGGGCAGGGTGGTCAGGCTTCGCGGCTGCTGCCCATCGTTGGTTGTCGCTGGCAGGTCGGCAGGGTCTAGCTGAGAGGGAGGCGGATCGGTACTGTCAGTGACGGCACCGGCAAACCGGATTGCGACAGGTGGACTTTAGGAGTGCTCACTCGTTAGAGTCAACGTTCAATGGTCGACCTACCTGCCGATCTGGCGGAAGCCGATCTCGCCTGCTTTGTGATTGGCCCCATTGGGAGCCGGCACGCACCAATCGGGACGGTCGAGCGGGACACCTACGAGCAAGCCCTGCTCGTCTTGGGAGAAGTCATAGAGCCCGCCTGCCAAGCGGTTGGCCTGAACCCCGTGCGGTCTGACGGCTTGACGCAGGCGGGAGAGATCAACGAGCAGGTCTTTCGAAGACTTAGGGACGACGATGTAGTCATCGCTGATCTAACGGGCGCAAATGCGAACGTGATGTACGAGTTGGGGCTTCGGCACACGCGCGGCAAACTCACGGTCCAGATCGGCGAGTACGGCCGACTGCCATTCGATATCAACACAATTCGGACTATTCAGTTCAGTAGCTCGGCGCATGGACTGATCCAGGCAAGAGACGACTTGATAGCGGTGCTCGAAGCGGGATTGGCTGGTGCCTACGACCCGGTTACGGCTACCCGCGTCTGGGAAGACATGGCCGCGAATGGCGACGAAGCTGGAGACGAGTCCGGCGGTGGTGTAGACGGCGAGGTAGGAGCTGAGGCCGCCCTCGGGGGTGAACGCGGCTTTGTTGACATCCTGGCTGAGGCCGAACAGCAGCAGTCGGTACTGCTTAAGGCTCTCGACGATCTGTCGGCGTGCTCAGACGACCTGACACGTCTAGCTGAACAGTCCACCGAAGAGATCGCACGAAGCGACGCAGCCGGCAAGGGGATGCGTGGCAGGTTGCAAGTGGTCACTAGACACGCTCAGGGTCTGGCGACGATCGGTGAGCGGCTGACTGGCGCCGTCGACCGATACGAGGCTTCGCTTGCGGATGTCTCAGCAGGCACGATGCTGCTCATCGAGCGCATGCGTGACGATCCTACCGAGCGGGCGGAGGGCTGGCAGTTTGGGCTCCTCGTGCGTCGTATGGCGAAAGCCGCGCGCGGAGGCATGGAAAGCACGTCAGGCCTCGCAAGCTCCATCGCCGCGAATGCCAGTTCGTCACGTGTGTTGAAAGAACCCTCTGGGCGCATCGTTGGAGCACTTGAACGGATGGTGCGGAGCACCGCAGTGATTGATGAGTGGGACAGGCAGATGCAGGCGCTTGGGGTGCCGGTTCCGCCGGACGATTGGGAACCGGACTTGCCCGCCCAAGCCGCTCCGGACTCCGAAAAGTAGCTGGCTGTGGTCGCTGCCAATGGGCAGCAACGGGCAGCAGCGCGCGCCGTGCAGCGCCCCGCCACTAGTTGAGGACACAGGGACCAGCCGAAAACCGCCTGGTAGAGCAGCGGAAGGGTCGATGGGCGATCCAGGACTCGAACCTGGGACCTCTTCCTTATCAGAAGCCTCCTGAGAACGTCCTGGAATCGCCAGATTTGGAGGGGTTTTACTGGTGATGGAGGGCTGTGACGGGCCGGCAGGAATTGCCGGAGTTTGCGGGCGATTTCAGGGGGTTTGAGACGGCCGATGGGGCTTCCGTCCCAATGGGATGCGCCGCTCGGAAGCCGGCGGTCTTGTGCGGTACGCTCTTTGGCGTGGTTTCTGCGCTTGACAAGGACAGGCTGCACGATGTGCTCGATGAAGCGGTGATCGTGATCGACGCCGAGGATTTCGAGCGCTCACAGAAGGATCCGCGGATACGCGAGCTATTCAACCGCGGGCAGGCGCTGCACGCGGAGCTTGACTCGCAGAACGCGAACTTCTAGCGAGGGATCACGGCCCACAGCCGCTTCAGCCGGCGGTTGCCCGGCACTCCCTGCTCGGACGGCTCGAACCCCCAGTCCTCGCGCCAGCAGGAGTCGGTGTCCTCGTCGAACGGGTCAACCACCAGCACTGTCGCGGTCCGCGAGCGTAGTCGTTGGCTGGACGGCAACCCGCGACGCTGCGTGCGCTTCGGCGTGCGCATGCCGCTGACGAGCGCTGCTCGTCGGTCATACCGCGGCGTGCGCGATCGGCTGCCCCGCCCAGACTGCGCTTCTCTTTCTCGTTGCGTTCGCAGCTCTGGGCCTCAAACTGACCCACTATGGCCCGCGTGACCGCACGGCGGCGGTGCGACACGAGCCGCTCTCAGCGCCCCCAGAGCGTTCGGGATGGTGGGCAGGCATCCATCTGCTACCCATCGTCGGTAGTCGCTGGCAGGTCGGCCGGGTCCTCCCTGCCGACCTGAGCGACCTACAGCGGAGGGGACGGGTTCTGTCAAGGACGGGCGGTCAGGCCCCGCCGCAGGCGGCCCCGCAGGGGCGGCC
>JBKQHH010000223.1:0-8387 GCA_052148875.1 Solirubrobacteraceae bacterium | reverse complement strand
AACTGGCCTTGAGCCAGGCTGTCCTCCCCAGCCTGGCCAAGGCCGGCATCCACGAGGTCGAGCAGCACGCCGAACACCGCCCCGGCGAGCTGCTCCGCCGCCCCGAGTTCGGCAGCGGGGTGGAGCTGTACGAGCTGATCTGCGAACTTCACCGCCACGGCCTGACACCGTTCTCCGGCCACGGCGGACACATCGAGACTGAGCGCGAGCTGGAGATATTCCGTCTCCGTGCAGTCGAGGGCTTGACCTTCACCGAGATCGGAGCGCGAGTCCGTCTCAATCGAACCCGCGTCGATCAGCTTCTACGGCTGCACTTTCGCCTGAATGAAGTGCCGCCGGCCGCCAAGCTCAGGAGGCGAGCGCGCAATGACTGACCGGCCGCCGCAGGAAACACGCCCGAGTACGGGCCACGAGCCAATCCTCGTCATCGAGGCGAACGCGGACATCGGACGCTCGCTCGTCGAGCAGCTCCTCGCCGACGGTCATCCCGCAGACCTCGCCCGCACCGCTGGTCATGCCGAGAGGACGGCAGGCACCAGCCCACCAAGATTGGTCGTGCTCGGAGAACTCGACACGCCGAGGGGCACCCTCAATCTGCTGGAGACCATTCGCGGGCACCACCCGCAGGCAACTCAGCCGCAGACAACCTCCCCGTGGCTACAGAACCTTCCGGTGATCGTCCTCAGCTCACGCACAACCGAGCCCGACATGCTGCGCGCGTTCGAGGCAGGCGCAGATGACTTCCTAGCCCGTCCCGCTCCCTACCTGGAGCTGCGAGCACGCCTACGAGCGCTGCTACGCCGCGCGGCCAGCAACAACCAACAACTAGGTCCAACGCAGATCGGGCCGCTGAGGATCGAACCGGCCGCCCATGCGGTCAGCCTCGCAGGCAAACGCTTGGAGTTGTGCCGCCTTGAGTACGAGCTGCTGCTGCACCTGGCAAGCGACCCGCAACGGGTATTCCACAAGCACGAGCTACTAAAAACCGTGTGGGGATACCGCTCCACCGGCACCACAAGGACACTCGACAGTCACGCCAGTCGCCTACGCCGCAAGCTCGGCGCCGCCGGTGAACGCTGGGTCATCAACGAGTGGGGAGTCGGCTACCGGCTGGTCTGAGATATAAAGACGTCGTGCGATAGCAGTTCGGCGCTCCGCGGGGGATCGGCCGATTCGCGTGTCGCCGTCGACAGAAGACGGAGGCAAGTCGTCATCCGTGGCAGTCCGACAGCGCAGCGATGAACGGCTCGCGGATGGCCGGGTCGCAGTGCTGCTGCTCAAGCGCCTGCTTCTCGGTGTCTGGGTCATCGCCAGCCGGAACGTCGGTCCCCGCACCGCACGCCAGCGGCAAGGACGAGCGGCCATCCCATGCGGGACCTGGGAAGGTTGCGTCGATTTCGATGCGCTTACCGTCCAACGTGATTGTCAGGTATCGGTGAACGTCAACGAGCCCCTCGTCAGGAACGGTCGCTGCGGCCGTAGCGCCGAACAGCTCTCGCGCACGAGCGCGATCCAGCGCGTAGACACGGTGAACGATGCGCGGCTCTGTCTCGGGGAACCGCTCAGTCAGAGCACGGGCGAGAAACAAGTGCTTGGTGGAGCAGGTACCGCGGTGCTCACGCAACATCCCCTCCACTGTGCGATCACTCGGGCGGCCATACGGCAATGCCCGTACGGCTTCAACAAGGTCGAGCAGCGTGGCGTCAAATGCGGTGAGAGCGTCGATGAACCCAGGTTAGAGCGGGGCCGCTTGGAAGCCTCGACACTTGGCGCAAACCGTCGAGTTCGCGATCCGAGTGGTTCAAAGCGCCAAGGCTATGCGCTGGGAGTGGCCTGCCCGTAGATGAAGAACTCCGGCGTTGTCTGTACCTGCGCGTCCCACCCGAGGTCGGCAAGCCGCTGGTGTAGTCCGTGGGGCTCGTAGAAGCGCTTGACGATGCGAAACTCGCGGCCATCGGCAAGCCTCCGGGTCATCGTCTCCTCCCGACGATCGGGCAGCCGATGATCCGCAGCGGAGGACAACTCGCTGGGCAGGCTGTCTACAAAGAAAACCCTCCCCCCAGGACGAAGCGCCCGCCCGACTTTCTCCCAAAAGACCTCAAAGTGCGCCTCCGGCACATGCGAGAGCCAGAAGCTGAAGAAGCACACGTCGTAGCTCGCGGATGGCTCCCATGCGAACAAGTCTGCGGGCACGTAGCTCACCCTCGGATCGTCCAGCCCGGCGCGTGCCAGTTCGATCACCTCTGGCGAGGCGTCCACAGCGGTCACGGTGTCGGCGTGCTCAACCAGTCGGCGAGTCCACAAGCCTGTTCCGCACGCCAACTCCAGCACCTGCCCCGACGGCTGGAAGCGCTCCAAGGCGTCCTCGACCTCCGCTGCGTCGGCGAACCACCGCGCGTTTGCGTCGGCGCCGCGGTCGTAGCGCCCGCGGCGAAACCACCAGTCGTCGTACTCACCGGCCCGCTCACGGTAGTACCGAGCCTGCTCGGCGAGCAACCCCGTCAACTGTTCGGTCATGCCTTCTCCTCCCGCGGGCGAGCCAGACAGGTCGATCCTACCTCGCACGCGATCGAGTGAAACCCAACCGATAATTTGCTAGTCACGCTTGCGGGCTGACTGGAGTGGTCTGGAGTGCGGCCAATCGGTGCATGTTTCAAGAAACAGCGCTCACTGGTGAGCTGATTGGCCGCTCGATCATCGGTCGAGCCCTGTGTCGAGCCCAGCTCGAACCCGCGTAGACCCTCGGCGCCGGTTCCTTCACGCCATCAGACCGTTTCGCTCACCGGCCGAAGGAGTGCCAGCACATCACGGAGGTCGTCAGTATCGAGAGTATGGGTCGCTGCTGCCCGAGCGTCGGACGTGGCGTTCAGCGCGATCGACATGCCAACGCGCTCAAACAGCGGAACGTCCGAGCGAGAGTCGCCCACCGCCGCCACCTGGCTCATCAAATAACCGTTGCTCGTGCACCATTCCTCTACGAAGCGCGCCTTGTCGAACTCATCGAAGTAGCGAGTCACGGTGCCCGAGAGCACCCCGTCGGTCACCTGCATCTCCGTCCCGCTAGCCGCGGCAAAACCATAGCGCTCCCGCAACATCTCGGCCACGAATCTCAATGTGACCGTTCCCAATAGCAGACTGGCCCCGGCAGCGGTAAGCGCTCGGAGGGTCTCGGCCATGCCGTCAATCCAGGTGCTGTCCACCAGGACCGCCCAGGCGTCGGCCGTGCTCTGTCCCGCCAACCATCTCGCAGACCTGTCGGCAACTACGCTGTTGGATATCTCGTGGGCGTGAAACGCCCGCTCGAGCTCTGCCATCTCCTCTGCCTGCCCGAGCCATTGCGCGAGGAGCAACGACACGGTCGTGCCGCGCAGCAATGTCCCGTCCAGATCGAAGACGATCACTGGGTAGAAGCCCGGCTCACCCACCCGTAGGATCATAAGTCGTAGCTCCCAGACGCGCCGCAACGGCCCGCGGTCTATCTGTGCGCGAGCCCGAGCGCCGCGGCTGCTCGGTGTGGGCGCGAGTCGGCCAGCAGGCCGAGCGGCGAGCCGTCGCCAGAGACCTTCCCAGTGGCGCTGGAAGCTCATCGCGCACACGGGGCTACTGAACTACGCATAGCTTTATGGCTCCCCGCGAGCCCACTCGACGCCGATAGGATCGGCTGGTGGGCATCTCCCCGTACCTGCGTCGCTTGCGCGAGGCCGTTGGCCGTGAGTTGGTGCTCGTGCCGTCCGTGGCTGTGCTTCCACGAGACAAGGATGGTCGCCTACTGCTCGTGCGCGATGCGGAGACAGGGCACTGGCAGACGATTGGAGGTGCGATCGAGCCCGACGAGTCACCGCAGGAGGCAGCGCTCAGAGAGGCCCGCGAGGAGGCCGGGGTCGCGGTCGGACTTGCCGGCATCCGTGGTGTTGTCGGCGGGCCGGCCTTCCGCATGACCTATCCCAACGGCGATCAGGTCGCCTATGTATCAACGGTGTTCGACGGGTACGTATTGGACGGGACGCCTCGCCCCGATGATGACGAGACCTCTGCGGTGGGGTGGTTCTCCGAGACCGAGCTTGAAGGGCTGGATCTCTCCTCATTTACCCGCTCGCTGCTCGGGGCGATGAACATCCTGCCGGTCGAGCCAGGAGTCGACGGTCGTTCATTGCGGTGAGCATTGACCTCTCACAGCGAGCATCTGACCGAGGCGTTGGGTCGTCGCCCTCATTCCAATCGGTGCTGTTGCCTGTGGCGGAGGCTGAAGCGCTCGTGGAGCCGTTTCGCCGAGTCGGCGACTGGTCGAGCGCACACGGCATCCCGGCGCACATGACGATCGCCGGGCCGTGGCCCCTGTCCGTGAGCCTCCCGATCGAAGCGCTTAGCAATCTGGCCAGCGCGATCCGTGGAGCCCGCTACACACTCAGCACCGTCGGAACGCTCGGCGGCGCGATCTGCCTGCTTCCCGCAGACGACGCTGTGGCTCTCCGTTGGCGAGCGGACATCCTCGATGCGGTCGGCGCTCCAGATGAAGTCGATGAGCAATGGCGCATCCATCTGACGGTATGCCGGGGCGCAAACCGAGCGACCGTAGGGAAGGTCGAGCAGGCGATAGGCCGAGCGCTGCCTCTGAGTTGCGAAGTGCGAGGACTGCTCGTTGCGCAGATGCTCGGCGATTCTCAGGTGTCGGTGCGGCCACTCTAAGCCAGCGGACTGCGCTATCGAGACGGCTGACTGCCGCGCCGGTGGAGCAAGGACCGCCGTGTCGTAGTCTCCCAGGCGTCATGGACTGGCAGGCGTGGCATCGAGACTACACGGACCCGGATTCCGCCCTCGGCCGCCGGCTGGTGGTCGTCCAGGCGCAGATTCGCGCCATGCTGGATCACGCGCCTCCTGGCCCTATTCGCGCGATCGGGGTCTGCGCGGGCCAGGGCCATGACTTGATCGGAGCGCTCGCTGGGCATCCTCGCCGCGAAGATGTCGCAGCTCGACTCGTGGAGCTTGACGAGCACAACGTCACGCTTGCGCGACAGGGGACGCTAGCAGCGGGTCTTCACGGCATCGAGTCCGTCGTCGGCGATGCCTCCGTCACCGACGCATACCACGGTGCCGTGCCAGCCGACCTGATCCTGCTCTGTGGCGTGTTCGGCAACATCAACAAGATCGACGTCACCAACACGATCAACCACCTCCCGCAGCTAAGCGCTCCGCAGGCCACGGTCATCTGGACACGCCATCGTCATCCGCCCGACCTCACGCCCTTCATCCGTGAGATGTTCGAGCAAGCTGGCTTTGACGAGCTGGCCTTCGTCGATTCTCACCCGTTCGGTGTCGGCGCCAACCGCCTGCGCGTCTCGCCGCAACCGTTCCAGGCCGGTGTACGGCTGTTCGAGTTCGTAGGCTATGACGTGCTCGCGCCTGACTTCCACGCAACGCGCCACTCAGTCGACACGGTGAAGCCGTAGCCGATGCCTTCCACGCTGAGATCGCCCGTCGTGGCGAACGTCCTGCGAAGGCTCCATGCCCAGGCCGACGACGAGGACTCGCTGGCCGCACAGCGCGTCCGCGCACGCGAGGTGGAAATCGGCCACCGGCTCGTGCAGGACCAGCGATACGAACTCTACGGGGAGGCGCCGCTGTCGATCACCCCCGAGGTCGGGCAGCTCCTCTACTTGCTCGCGCTGAGCACGAGACCGCGGCAGATCGTCGAGTTCGGTAGCTCGCTCGGCGTCTCCACCATCTATCTCGCCGCCGCAATCCGCGACTGTGGCAGCGGAACACTCATCACAAGCGAGTACCACGCGCAGAAGGTCAAACTTGCATCGCAGAACCTCGCCGACGCTGGTCTCGCCGATCTCGTCGAGCTGCGCTCCGGCGATGCGCTTGACACGTTGGAGAACATCGCCGAGCCGATCGACCTGGTGTTCCTCGACGGGCGCAACGACCTTTACCTGCCGATCCTTCGCCTCCTCGAGCCGCGTCTGTTGCCATCTGGCCTCGTGGTCGCCGACCTCAGCGCCAACGATCCAGATCTTCTCCCTTACCTGGAGTACGTCCGCGAGCCGGCCTGCGGCTACTTCTCAATGACCGTCCCGCTCGATGATGGCGTCGAGCTTTCGGCGCGCGAAGGGGACGGACGACTGTGACCGATCGGCGGCTGCTGTTCTTCGGTGACTCCCTCGTCGCCGGCGTCGGCGATCCTAGCGGCAGAGGCTGGGTCGGCCGGGTTGTGGCCGCATCCTTCGGGTTCGGGCTCCCCCTGACCGCGTACAACCTCGGCGTCAGACGGGAGACCTCAGAGCAAGTTGCGGCGCGCTGGCGCAACGAGGCGCTACCACGCCTATTGCCGGAAGCCGATGCGAGGATCGTTGTGTCGTTCGGCGCCAACGACACCACGATCGAGCATGGCCGGCTGCGCGTAGCGCCCGAGCGCTCTTGCGCTGTGCTGGACGGCATCCTCCACGGCGCTGCCGCGCTCGGCCTGACCCCGCTGGTAATCGGGCCGGCGCCGGTTGACGATGCTCAGCAGAACGAGCGCATCCTGGCACTGTCCGCTTCGTTCTCGGAGGTTTGCTCCAACGCCGATGTTCGCTTCATTGGTGTCGTCGAGCAACTGCTCGCCGCTGAAATCTGGATGACGCAGGTGATGGCAGGCGACGGGGCTCACCCCTCCGCAGAGGGGTATCACGCGCTCGCCGACCTCATCCTGGCTGAGGGCTGGACGGACTGGCTACGCGCCGACGCGCAATGAAGCACGCTACTCGCCGAGCAGCTCGTGCCGGTAGTGCCATGCCGACGCCAGGAGTCCGGTGCTCAATGCCGCTGTGAGGAGATTGATAGTCAGCTCTATTGCGCCGCCGTGGCCCTTGGTGTAGATCCCATGCTCCAGGTCGTAGAGCACGTCGAGCGCGCAAAGATAGACGCCCGCTCCGCCGAGCACCAGCAGCCACATGAGGGCGCTCGGTCGATGGCGGGACAACTGGACAGCCGCAATGAGGGCTGCTCCCAGTAGCCAGGCGTCTGCGAGCGGGAAGGACTGCTCAAAGGCGATGTACTCTGCGGCGTGATCGCTGGCGACGATGCCGCGGTCAGCGAACCAGGCAACCCAATAAGCGACCAGCAGCACTGAGGTGAGGATCAGCAGCGCCATCACGCGCCGACGCCATGCCTCGAAGTCATCGAGGCCGAGCAGGCGAAAGCATCGCAGCGTACTCGCCTGCGTTGGCTCAGCAGCCAGCGACAAGCTCATCATCACCTTTGATTGTCATCCGTAGCAGGACGATGCTGGTGCCGAGTATCCAGGCAAACAGCATGGCGGGAATCGCAATAATCACTCCTCCCTCAAGCGAGAAGAAACCACTCGCGATCACAAGCGACGCCAGGAGCACGATGTGCGCCAGTGCGGCCACGACCGCAATCCACCCTGTCCAGCCAGGCAGGCGGCTGTCGCGGAGCACCTGCCCAGCGTATGAGCCAAGCGCCAGCGCGGTTGGGACTCCGGACATCGCGAGCAGCCCGAATCCGAGGTCGTAGAGCAGCCGGGGATCAGGCGCGTTCGGCGCACGATAGAAAAGCACGAAGGCGACCGTGAAGCCAGCGAGAAGAAGCGTGACGAAGCTGAGCAATCCAACCAGGAAGCACACCGAAAGAACGCTCACGCTGCCAGTCCTCTCCCGCAGCCAGAACCAGACGCCGACACCGAAGGCCAGCCAGAGCCCCACCGCGGCCGTACTGAGGACCATCGCGACGAACAACGCCGAGCGATGCGCGTCGACGTAGCCCGCGATCTCGCCCGCGCTTGCACCGGTCCCTGGAAACGTCTGCATTTCATCGACGATGGAGCCGGCGATGCCAAGCACAATGCTCACCACGCCGGCAACGCCGGCGAGCCTAATCGCCTTGTACGTGGTGCTCCCTACCTGCTCGCGCGTTGTGATCGCCATGTGCTCCGCCTCCGTGTCGATTGGGGCGGCCCCATGCTCCCAGAGGGAGATCGCGCTGTCGATTACCTGCGAGGTAAGTTCCGCAGCGCCTCGGCGGTCGCCGCGTCGGCGGGGAACGTCAACTCGATCGACAGCTCGGAGGTCGTCACCTCGACCGCGGTGCCAAACGTCGCGACCGTGGCAAAGAACGACAGCTCCACACCATCTGGCCCACGCATCCGCATCAGCGGCGTGAGAATCTGCCCGGCCGCCGCCTCGGAGGCCGGATCGTGCTCGTACTCAGGCGCCGGATAGCCCGCCACCTCGGCGAGCAGCACGGCGAGATCCGCATCCCCGGTGATCGCGACCTGACGCTCAAGCCGCCGGAGAAAATACGCTCGCACCTCGCCCAGGTTGATAGTCCACCGGGCCAACCCCCGTGGATGCAGGCCGGCCCGCATCACGGTCACCGGCGGCGGTAGT
>JBKQHH010000222.1:0-4178 GCA_052148875.1 Solirubrobacteraceae bacterium | reverse complement strand
GAAATCGAAGAGCTGGGGTGGGAGGTGGGCGCGGTCTATCACTCCCACGTGCGCAGCGAGCCCAAGCCGTCGCAGACCGACATCTCGTTCGCCGCGCACGCGGGCAACATCGAGTGGATCATCGTCGGGCTCGCCGCCGGGCGGGCGCCCGACGTGCGCTCCTACCTGATCGAGGACGGCAGCGTCCGGGAGGTCGCGCTGGAGGTGGACTGATGGGGGACGATTCGATCGTGTGCCCGACGTGCGCGCGGGCGCATCCGCCCAGCGAGCGCTTCTGCGAGTCGTGTGGCATGCCCCTCGTGCACCCGGACGCCACAGAGCAAGAGGTGAGCGAGCGTCAGCGCCGGGCGCGCAAGATCAAGCCCCAGTATGCGGACGGCCCTCTCGTGAAAGTGACGCGCGTGACCAACCAGCCGGAAGCCGAGTTCATCGCCGGCCTGCTGCTCGAGGAGGGGATCCCGTGCCTGCTGCGCAACCCCGTCGCCGGCTACTCGCCGCTGATCGGGCCGCGCGAGGTCATGGTCCCCGAGTCCGGAGCCGAGGCCGCGCGCGAAGCGCTCGCGTTCAAGCGCGACTAGATCGGCGACGCCGGCGCTAGACGAGGACGGGCTGGCCGGCGGCCTCAGCGGTGATCGCGCGGATCTCCTCGGAGGCGCGCTCGAACTCGGCGTCGGAGAGCACGGGCGTGCCCTCGAAGGGGAGTTCGCGCTGGAGCTCGATCCACGCGTTCGGACCGAGGTACTCGTCCTTGACCTTGACGGTGACCGGCCGCGGGATGCGGTAGGTGCGCAGGAGCAGCACGTGCAGCGGCTGGCGTCCGCGCCAGCCGAGGCGCTTTTCGGCGTAGTCGGGCGTCCACACGTAGAACGGCGAGAGCGCGTCGACGCAGCGCGGGTCGACGATCGTGAAGTGATCGGTGACTTCCGCCCACGCGCGGATGCGAACGCGGTCGGGCTGCTGCAGGGGCGCGCCGGAGACGAACGAGTGCAGCGGCGGCTCGCCGTCGCTCCAGACGCCCTCCTCGAGCGCCCGGCGCAGCTCGGGCTGGTGGGACTCGCGCACGAGGTCGCCCGGCTGATGGTCGAACGTGGGGTACAGGAAGAAACGCTCGTGGGCGAGCTTGAGCGGCTTGCCGTCAGACGGCAGAACGCCCTTGCGGAGAGTTAGCAGCTGCTCACCTTCGGCCAGGGCACGGACGGTGACAGCCCATTCTTTGAAAGCAATTGGCATGGAGCGAAAAACGAACGAGATGAGAGGGAAACGTCGGGACTGAACTGCGCGCGTCGCCCTCAGGAGAGGGTCGCACGATGCGTTAAAGATACGAAACCTGGGCGAAAATCCCAAATCCCCTGCAAATCGCCGGTTTTTTTGGCGGTTTTTGGTCGTATGGCCAGTTTTGGCGTGTCTCCCACTGGCTCAAAGGCGCCGCCCGGCGAACCCCTCGGCGGCCTCGATCATCGCCGCGTAGTCCTGCTCCGCATGGCCGCGGGCGATCGTCGCGGCGAGCATGTCGCGCGCGTGGGCGCCCGACGGGAAGGGCACGCCGGCGCTCTCGGCCTCCTGCAGGCACAGGCGCACGTCCTTGAGCAGGTGGGCGGTCTTGAACAGGGTGGTGTAGTCGTGCTCGCGCATCGGCCCCGACTTGAGCGCCAGCTGGGCAGACGCGCCGGAGCCGGCGGAGGTGACCTCCACGAACGCGTCGAGGTCGACTCCCGTGGCCCGGGCGAGCAGCAGCGCCTCGGCGAGCGCCGCGGCGTTGGCGGCGCCGAGCGTGTTGTTGATCAGCTTGAGCATCTGGCCCTGGCCGAGCTCGCCGACGTGGACGATCAGATTGCCCATCGCCTCGAGCAGGGGATGCACGCGCAGGTAGTCCTCGTGCGCGCCGCCGACCATGATCGTCAGCGTGCCGTCCTCGGCGCGCGGAGAGGATCCCGTGACGGGGGCGTCGAGCATCGCCACCCCGCGCTCGCCGAGCGCGGCGCCGATGCGGCGCGTGTCGAGCGGCCCGATCGTGGACATGTCCATGCACAGCAGCCCCTCGTGCGCGCTGTGCACGACCCCCTGCTCGCCGAGCAGCACCGAGGAGACCTGGTCTCCGTCGACGACCATGCTGACGACGACGTCGCTGCGCGCGGCCACCTCGGCGGGGGTGGCGAGCGCGGTGGCGCCGTGCTCGGAGGCCCAGCGCTCGGCCTTGCCGGGGGTGTGCGTCCAGACGGCCAGCGGGAAGCCGGCGCGCGCGAGGTTGGCGGCCATGCGCGAGCCCATGATCCCCAGGCCGAGGAAGCCAATGGATCCCAGGTCCGCCGGGTTGGCGCTCTCTTGCTCAGGCATCCCCATATCCTCCTCCTCCGGGCGTTTCGATACGCAGCCGCTGGCCGGGGAGCAGCGTGCCGGTGCTCTTCGACGGCAGCGTACGCCCGTCGAGGCTGTCGCGCCCGCACGCGCCCGGCTGCCCGCCGTCGGCGCCGCGCGGCGGGTGGCGCCGGCGCTCGGCGATCAGCGAGAACGTCATCTCGGTGAGCGCTTCGAGCTCGCGCACGACGCCGTCGCCGCCGCGGTGGCGCCCGGCGCCGCCGGAGCCGCGGCGCAGCGCGTATTCGACCACGCGCAGCGGGAACTCCCGCTCGAGCGCCTCGATCGGCGTGTTGAGCGTGTTGCTCATCGCCACGTGCACCCCGCTGGGGCCGTCCGCATCGGCGCACGCGCCCTGGCCCCCGCCGAGCGTCTCGTAGTAGGAGAAACCGGAGGCGCGCGGCCGCGGCTCGGCGCCGCCGGGCGGTGATCCGCTGGCGGGGGGCGGGGATCCGCCGGCGCCGAGCGTGAGGTTGTTCATCGTGCCCTGGCCCTGCGCGCGGCCGAAGGCGCTGAGCACGAGGTCGGCGACGCGCGAGGAGGTCTCGACGTTGCCGGCGGCCACCGCCGCGCCCGGGCGCGCGTTGAGCACGGTGCCTTCGGGGGCGCGCACCTCGATCGGACGGTAGGCGCCGGCCGTCGGCGGGATGTCCGGGTCGGTGAGCACGCGCACGGCGAACAGGCACGCCGAGCGGGTGACCGCGAGCGGGCAGTTGAGGTTGCCGTCGTGCTGGGGCGCGCTGCCGGAGAAGTCCAGCAGCAGCCGCTCGCCGTCGACGATCGCGCGCAGGCGCAGCACGAGATCGCCCTCCCGCGCCTCGAGCACGTCCTCGGCGCCGCGCTCGCCGTCCGCGAGCGCCGCGAGGCAGGCGCGGGTGCGCCGCTCGGAGTAGCCGAGCACGGCGTCGGTCGCCTCGCGCAGGCGCTCGGCGCCGACACGGCGGGCGAGCTCGGCCAGGCGCAGCGCGCCGGTGCGGTTGGCGGCGAGCTGCGCGCGCAGGTCGGCCCTGCGCTCGCGCGGCTGGCGCATGCGCGCGACGAGCTCCTCGAGCGTGCGCTCGTCCAGCCGGCGCGGGGAGATCACGACGCCCTCCTCCCGCAGGCTGTGGCTGTCGGCGGGCATCGAGCCGGGCACGCGCGCCCCGACGTCGGCGTGGTGCGCGCGGCTGGCGGCGAAGCCGATCGGGCGCCCGCCCGGCTCGAACACGGGTGTGATGACGGTGATGTCGGGCAGGTGCGTGCCGCCGGCGAACGGGTCGTTGAGGATCCACGAGACCCCGGGGGCGTGGTCCTCGCCGAGCACCGCGGCGACGGCCGCGGGCATCGCGCCGAGGTGCACGGGGATGTGCTCCGCCTGCATGACCATCTGCCCGTCGGCGTCGAACAGCGCGGTGGAGGCGTCGCGGCGCTCCTTGATGTTCGAGGAGTGCGCCGAGCGGATCAGCACGACGCCCATCTCTTCGCATGCGGCGCGCAGCGCGCCGGCGAGGACCTGCAGCTCGATCGGGTCGAGCGCGCTCACCTCGCGACCGCCAGGCGGATGGTCCCCTGCTCGTCGACCTCGCCGGACCAGCCGGGCGGGACGAGCAGCGTGGCGTCGGGCAGCGCGCACAGGGCCGGTCCGGTCACGCGCGTGCCGGGCGGCAGCTCGCCGCGCAGGATCGCGCTCGCGGTGGGCCGGCCGTCGAAGACGACCGTGCCGGTCTGCGCGACCGGCGCCGTGGCGCCCGCCGCCTGGAGCGCGAGCGCGGGGGAGGGGCCCCAGACGGACACGCGCATGTTGACCAGCTCGAGCTCGGCGTCGTCGTCGCGATAGCCGTAGC
>JBKQHH010000221.1:0-29476 GCA_052148875.1 Solirubrobacteraceae bacterium | reverse complement strand
GTGGCGTCTGGCGAGCAGCCCGCCGCCCAGTCCGATCGCCGCCAGCGCCGTGAGGATCAGCCCGGGCCGAGCGAGCTCGCGTCGATACTCGCCCTCGACGGCCGGCACAGCCTGCGGTCGACCAGCTCGCCCAGCGCGTCCGGGCGCTCGGCGAACTGTCGCGGGTCGATCGCAGGCAGGAATGCGAGCTGCACCCGCCGGGGCTTGGGGACCGGTCCAAGCCACAGCCGCTGCGTGCCGGCGATCGCGGCTGGGACGATCGGCGCGCCCGTCTGCAGCGCCAGCCTGCCCGCGCCATGGTGGGGAGAGCCGAGCGCGTGCGCGTCCTCGATGCGGGTGCCCTCGGGGAAGACGACGAGCAGGCCGCCCTGCTCGAGGATCGACGTCGCGGTCTCGAGCGCGTCGGCGTCGGCCGCGCCGCGGCGCACCGGGAAGGCGCCGAGGCGCAGGAACAGCCAGCCCAGCGGCCCCCTGAACAGCTCGCTCTTGACCATGAAGCGCACCCTGCGGCGCGTGGCGATGGCGACGAAGAACGCGTCGAGAAAGCTCTTGTGGTTCGGCGCGATGATCGCGGCGCCGCTCGCCGGTATGTGCTCGCGCCCGGAGATGCGCGCCCGAAACCACAGGCGCAGCAGGGGTGCGACGAGGAAGCGCACGCACGCGTAGAGAGGGTCCAGCACGCCGCGCTCGCGGGCGCGACGGTGCGCGCGCTCCAGGTTGGCGCGCTCGCGCGGGCCGGTCATGGCCGCGCGCTCAGCCGGCGAGACGCTCGTGCGCCGGGCGCTGCACGGGGATGCTCGCCCTGACGGTCGCGCCCTCGCCGGGAGCCGACTCGATCAGCAGCTCCCCGCCGAGCAGATCGACGCGCTCGCGCATGCCGAGCAGCCCGAACCCGTCGGTCCCGGTCGCGGCGTCGGGGTCGAAGCCGCCGCCGTCGTCGCGGACGCTCAGGTGGACGGTCGCGTCGCGTTCGTGGATCTCGACGACCGCGCGCCTGGCCTCCCCGTGCTTGGAGGCGTTGGTCAGCGCCTCCTGGACGAGCCGGTAGATCGCGGTCTCCAGCTCGGGAGCGTGGCGGGTCGCGGCGCCCCCCTGCTCGTAGGCGAGCTCGATGCTCACGTCGACCTCCAGGCCGTGGCGGGCGCTGCGCTCGGCGAGGCCCTCGAGCGCGGCCTGGACGCCGAGCTCGTCCAGCGCCGCCGGGCGCAGGTCGGTGATCAGCGCGCGCAGGTTGGCGATCGCCTCCTCCAGCTGGTCGACCGCCTGCGCGACGGCCTTCGGGAGCGCTTCGGGCCGCTCCGAGCGCCCGGCCGTCGACAGGCCGATGCGCAGCGCGCTCAGGCTCTGGAGGGTCTCGTCGTGCAGCTCGCGCGCCCACCGCCGCCGCTCGCCCTCGGCGGCCGCCAGGCGCTGGCGGCTGCGCTCGGAGGCGATCGACTGGGCCGTCGCCACCGCGCTGGCGGCGCTCGCGGCGAAGGCTTCCAGCAGCCGCTCGTCCTCGATCGAGAACGCCGGCCCGTCGTGGAGCCGGTCGAGCGCCAGCAGCACGCCGTGGGTGCGACCGCGGAACACAAGGGGGACGGCCAGGCCGCCCTCCGCCCGCACCCCGAGCCGGCCGAGGCCGTGCTCGTCGAAGCGGGCGCGGGTCAGCTCGTCCTCCAGGCGCTGCGCGCGGCCGGTGCGCATCGCGTGACTGGCGACCGTGTCCTCGAGGGAGACGCACTGGCCGATCAGGTTGGCGGGCAGCTCGCCGGCGCCGGCGGCGATGACGAGCTCGTTGCGCTGCCTGAGCTCGATCAGCAGCGCGCGCGCCGACACCAGCGCCCGTCCGCGCTTGGCCACCAGCTCGAGGATGACGTCGAGGTCGGTCTCGCCCCCGATGGCGCGAGCGATCTGCGTGGTGGCCTCGAGCGCGGCGACCGTCCGCTCGAGCTCGTCGCGCCGTTCGCTCGCGCCGGTGTAGCGGCGCGCGTGGTCGATCGCGACGCCCGCGAACTCGGCCAGCACCGCCACCGCCTGCTCGTCGGCGTCGGAGAACTGCGCCCCGCCGGCCTTCTCGGTCAGGTACAGGTTCCCGAAGGGCGTTCCCCCGACGAGGATCGGGACCCCCAGGAAGCCGTGCATCGGCGGGTGTCCGGCGGGGAACCCGTATGAGCGCGGGTGGCTCCCGACGTCGTCCAGGCGCAGCGGCGCCGGGTCGCTGATCAGCGCGCCGAGGACGCCGCGCCCGCGGGGCAGCGCGCCGATCGTCCCGTGCGCGGCCTCGTCGATGCCCCTGGTGAGGAAGCGGGCGAGCTCCGTCCTGGACTCGTTGAGCACCCCGAGCGCCGCGTAGCGGGCTTCGGTGAGCTCCTGCGCGGACTCGAGCACCCGGTCGAGCACCTGGTCGAGGTCGAGGTCCGCGAGCACGGTCCGAGCGACCTCGAGAATTCCCTGTGTCGTTCGGTCTATCAAAACAGTCCCTCGTCTACGTCTGTCCCGTCAGCGCGGCGCACGGTCCACTAGTCATTGAACTACTTTCCGCGGCGCGTTGCGCCCAGACGCGGGATTCTTACGTACGGCGTTGCACCGACGGCCATCGGGACATTGCACGGATGCGCCGCCCCGGCCCGTGGGGCATGCTGGAGCGGCAATGCCTGGCCGCAGCTATCGCATCGGGAAGATCGCTGGCATACCGGTGGGTGTGAGCCCGCTGTGGCTGGTGATCGTCGCCCTGTTCACGTGGGTGCTCGGCGCCAGCTACTTCCCCGAACAGGTCCACGGGATCAGCCCCGCCGCCTCCTACGGGCTCGGTCTGGCGAGCGTGCTGCTGCTGTTCGCGAGCATCCTCGCGCACGAGTTCGGACATGCCCTGGTGGCGCGACGGCGGGGGATCGAGGTCGAAGAGATCGACCTGTGGCTGCTCGGAGGCGTCTCGCGCATGCGCGGCGAGGCCCACGCCCCCGGCGACGAGCTGCGCTACGCGATCGCGGGCCCGGCGGTGACGGCGGTGCTGGCCGCGTGCTTCGGAGCCGCCGCCCTGCTGCTGCCCTCCTCGACGCCCGCGGCGGTGCGCGCCCTGGTCGAATACCAGGCGCTGATCAACTGCGTGCTGCTGTTCTTCAACCTGATGCCGGCGTTCCCGCTCGACGGCGGGCGCGTGCTGCGCTCGCTGCTGTGGCGGCGTCGCGGCGACATCGTGCGCTCGACGGAGACCGCCGCCAGCGTCGGCCGCGCCTTCGGCTACCTGCTGATCGTCCTCGGCGGGCTCGAGTTCCTCGGCGGCGTGCCGGAAGGGCTGTGGCTTGCGCTGATCGGCTTCTTCGTCGTGAGCGCCGCCGGCGCGGAAGTGCGGGGGGCGGAGGTGCGCGCGGTGCTCTCCGGCGTGCGCGTGCGCGAGCTGATGTCCGCGCCCGTGGACAGCATCCCGGCGGAGGTGTCGGTCGCGCGCGCGGGCACGTCCTTCTCCCTCCAACACCGCTACAGCTCGGTCCCGGCCGCCCACGCCCGCGGCCGGGCGCTCGGGCTCGTGAGCCTCGCCCAGATCGAGGCGCTCGCGCCCGCGCAGCACGAGCGCCGGCCGGTGGGCGAGATCGCCGAGCGCGATCCCTCTCTGCTCGTCGGCGAGGCGGATGACGTCGCCGGCCTGCTCGAGCTGCCGGCGTTCGCCCGCGTGGGTCGCGCCGTCGCGGTGGACTCGCGCGGCCGGCCCGTGGGGCTGCTCTCGATCACCGACGTGCAGCGCGCGCTGCGCGTCTCGGCTATGTCGCCGAAAGCGCCTTCAGCGGCCTCATTCGGGTGACCCTCCACGCGGGGTAGATGCCGCCGAGCACCCCGATCGCGACGCCCACCAGCAGCCCCCGTCCCAACCCCCACGCGGTGACCGACGGCGAGACGTACGCGCTCACGCCGAGGGCGTGAACCAGCAGGCTCCCGCCGATCACCCCGAACAGCAGGCCGGCGCCGGCGCCGAGCACGCTGACCGCGATCCCTTCGCCGAGGATCAGCGACGCGACGCGCACGGGCGACCATCCGACGGTGCTCAGCAGCCCGAGCTCGCCCTGGCGTTCGATGATCGACATGGCCATCGTGTTGGTGACGCTGATCGCGCCGACGATCAGCGCGATCACGACGATCACGAGGATCGCCTTGGAGATCAGGGTGCCGTTGGCTCCGGCGCGCAGCGCCTGCTCGGGGTCGGTGATCGCCTGCGTGCCCGGGAAGGCGCGTTCGATGCGGCGGGCGGCGCGGCTCGCCTGCACGCCGGGCGCGAGCTCCACCACGACATCGGTGACCTCGCCCGGGCGCCCGGTCAGCCGCTGCGCCTGCGCGAGCGGGAGGACGGCCCCGGAGTCCTCGAACAGGATGCCCGAGTGGTAGATCCCGGCGATCCGGTAGGCGGTCCCCTCGATGGCCAGGACGGCGCCGGGGAGCAGGTGCAGCTGCGCGGCCAGCCGGTCGCCGACGAGCACCTCGCGGGCCCCCGCCTGCGGACTGCGCCCGCCGGTCAGCACGAGACCGCGGGCGAAGAAGCCGGCGGGATCGGCGCCGAACACGATCGCCGCCGGATCCGCCTTCAGGCCTTCGACGATCAGCAGCAGGGGCGTCGCCCGCGTCACGTCCGGGCTGGCGGCCAGGCGCGCCACCACAGATTCCGGAAGCACCGAGGCGGTCGGGTCCGACACGTTGGCCTGGAAGAGGCCGAGGTCGGAGCCGCCGAGATGGACGAACCCGGCGGCCGTGTTCTTCAGACCCTGCGTGAACGCGAGCAGGGCGACGATCGTCGCCACGCCGACGGCGATGCCCGAGGCGGTGAACGCGGTGCGGGTCGATCGCCGCAGCAGGTTGGTCGTGATGATCGCGAACATCGCCCGTCACGCTACCTGCGCTGGAAGAGGGCTCCGTCGGCCGCGTCGATCCGCCCGTCGACGAGCGTGATCGTGCGGTCCGCGCGCGCGCCGACAGAGCTGTCGTAGCTGACCACCAGGAGCGTCATGCCGAGCTCCTCGCGCAGCCGGAAGAGCAGGTCGAGCACGCGCTCGGAGGTGACGGAGTCCAGGGCGCCGGTGGGCTCGTCGGCGAGCAGCAGGCGCGGCTCGTTGGCGAGCGCGCGCGCCACGGCGACGCGCTGGCTCTCGCCTCCGGACAGCTCTGAGGGCAGGTGCTCCGCGCGGTCGGCGATCCCCACGTCCTCGAGCAGCGACAGGGCGCGCCGGCGGCGGGCGCCGCGGTGCATGCGGGCGCCGATCAGCGGGACTTCGACGTTCGCCCGCGCGGACAGCGCCTGGAGCAGCAGGTGGCGCTGAAAGACGAAGCCGACGACCTCGCGCCGCGCGCGAGCGGGATGCGGGTCCGTCCACAGGGCGCGGCCGTCGATCAGGACGCGGCCGCCGTCGGGCTGCTCCAGGCCGCCGATCAGCGCCAGCAGCGTGCTCTTGCCCGAGCCGGAGCGGCCGGTGATCGCCACGGCTTCGCCAGGGCTGACGCGCAGCGAGACATCCGACAGCGCGCTCACGCGCCCGAAGCGCTTGCTCACCCCCTCGACGATCACCTCCGCGCCCGCGGGCGCGCTCACTTGCTGACCTGCACCGGGTATTCGAGGTTGATCGTCGCCCCTTCCGAGACGATCACCGCGCGAAAGGTGAGCGGATAGCCGACGGCCGTCGACGGCCATTTGAACACGTCCGAGAAATGGCCGTCGAAGGTGTAGTGAGAGCGGCGTGCCACCACCTGGCCGCCGAACAGGTACTCGTAGCTGACGCTCGCCCTGACCGGGCGCCCGCCGCGGGTGACGGTGAAGTGCAGCGGCCATGGCTGTTCCACCTTCGGCGCGTGGGTGGCGCCCTTCATCGTCGCGGTCACCCCGCCGGCGCTCGCGCTGGCCGTGCGGCCCCTGCCCGACGATGCGGTAGCGATCGGCGACGACGTCTTCGGCTGCGTGGACGTGGCGCCGGTGGAGGTGGTGGCGGCGGTGCTCGCGGGCGCGGTGCTCGCGCTGGTGCTGGTGCTGGTGCTGCTCGAGGAAGAACCGCCGCAGCCGGCCATGCCCAGCGCGCCCGCCGTCAGCACGGGGAGCAGACAGCGATGTCTATTCGTGATCAAGCGGACCGCCTCCTCGATGGCTCTGTGCGGTCAACACTAACGCGAGCCGCATGCCGGCACTCCGTAGTAATGCGCATCGCGCTTGGGAGAACGCCCCGATGTCGCCGGCGCCCGCGTTCCCTTGACTTCGGAGTGGCGCTGCTTTCCCCCGGCGGCGGCCGCGTCACACACAACGACTGGAGAAAAGGGATCATGGCAACCACCGAGCAGTCCACGACATTCGAGGCCCCCGGTCAGCCGGGCAGCCCCGTGCAGGTCAAAGAGCGCTACGAGAACTTCATCGGCGGCCACTGGGTCCCGCCGGTCGACGGCGAGTATCGCGAGAACCTCACCCCGGCGACCGGCCAGCCGATCTGCGAGGTCTCGCACTCGGGCGCCCAGGACATCGAGCTCGCGCTGGACGCCGCGCACGCCGCCAAGGACGCGTGGGGCGAGGCCTCCACGACCGAGCGCTCGCGCGTGCTGAACGCGGTCGCGGACGCGATCGAAGAGAACCTCGAGATGCTGGCCGTCGCCGAGAGCTGGGAGAACGGCAAGCCGGTGCGCGAGACGCTCGCCGCGGACATCCCGCTGGCGGCCGACCACTTCCGCTACTTCGCCGACGTGATCCGCGGCGAGGAGGGGAGGATCTCGGAGATCGACAAGGACACCGTCGCCTACCACTTCTCCGAGCCGCTCGGGGTGGTCGGGCAGATCATCCCGTTCAACTTCCCGCTGCTGATGGCCGCGTGGAAGATCGCCCCGGCGCTGGCCGCGGGCAACTGCACGGTCGTCAAGCCCGCGAGCCCGACGCCGTGGTCGATCCTCAAGCTCGCGGAGCTGATCGAGGACATCGTGCCGCCCGGCGTGCTGAACGTCGTCAACGGTCCCGGCGCCGAGACCGGCAAGGCGCTCGCGTCGAACAAGCGGATCGCGAAGATCGCGTTCACGGGCGAGACGGTGACCGGCCGGCTGATCATGCAGTACGCCGCCCAGAACATCATCCCCTCGACCACCGAGCTCGGCGGCAAGTCGCCGAACATCTTCTTCGAGGACGTGATGGCGGCCGACGACGAGTTCCTCGACAAGGCCGTCGAGGGCCTGGTGCTGTACGCGTTCAACAAGGGCGAGGTGTGCACGTGCCCGTCGCGGGCGCTGATCCAGGAGTCGATCTACGACGAGTTCATGGCCCGCTGCCTCGACCGCATCCGCGCGATCAAGCAGGGCAACCCGCTCGACCGCACCGTGCAGCTGGGCGCGCAGAACTCGCTCTCGCAGCTGGAGAAGATCGAGGGCTACGTGCAGATCGGCCGCGAAGAGGGCGCCGAGCTGCTGATCGGCGGCGAGCGCAACATGCTCCCCGGCGAGCTCGCCGGCGGCTACTACTACGAGCCGACGGTGTTCAAGGGCAGCAACGACATGCGCATCTTCCAGGAGGAGATCTTCGGTCCGGTGCTGGCGGTGACCACGTTCAAGGACGAGGCCGAGGCGCTGCGCATCGCCAACGACACGCTGTACGGGCTGGGCGCGGGCGTGTGGAGCCGCGACGGCAGCCGGGCCTTCCGCATGGGCCGCGGGATCAAGGCGGGCAGGGTGTGGACCAACTGCTACCACCTGTACCCGGCGCACGCGGCGTTCGGCGGCTACAAGGTCTCGGGCGTGGGGCGCGAGAACCACAAGATGATGCTCGATCACTACTCGCAGACGAAGTGCCTGCTCGTGAGCTACGACAAGAACCCGATGGGGTTCTTCTAGGCCGCGATGACGGGACCCCTGGCAAAGGCGAGCGTGACCGCGACGGACGCGGCGCTCGAGGCGATCGAGCGTCTCACCGACGAGCACGGTCCGCTCGCCTTCTTCCAGTCGGGCGGCTGCTGCGACGGCAGCCTGCCGATCTGCATGAAGGACGGAGAGCTGCCGCCGGGACCGAACGACCTGCTGCTCGGCGCGGTGGGCGGCGCTCCGTTCTACGTGGACTCCGAGCAGTACATGCGCTGGGGGCGGCCGTCGTTCCTGCTCGACGTGCGCCCGGGCGCGGCGGAGGGCTTCTCGCTGTCGCTGCGCGACGCGCACTTCGTGACGCGCCCGGCGCCGTAGGCGCGAGAATGGAGGGGAATGGGTCAGCCTGACGGCCACACGGTGGAGCGCGACGGACTAGACGAGCTGTTCGCGGCGCTGCGCCGGCGCGGGTACACGGTGGTCGGTCCGACGGTGCGCGACCGCGCGATCGTGTACGGGGAGATCGGCTCGTGCGCGGATCTGCCGATCGGCTGGACCGACGAGCAGGAGGGCGGGCACTACCGCCTGCGCCGGCGCGAGGACGAGGCGCTGTTCGGCTACAACGTCGGCCCCCACTCGTGGAAGCGCTACCAGCTGCCGCCGCAGGTACGGCTGTGGCGCGCCCGCCGCGGGGACGACGGCGGCCTCGCCGAGGTCGAGCCCGAGCCGGCGCGGGCACCGCGCTACGCGTTCGTGGGCGCGCGCTCGTGCGAGCTGCACGCGATGGGCATCCTCGATCGGGTGCTGCTCGGCGGCGCGCATCCGGATCCGGCCGATCGCGCGCGGCGCGAGGACGTGTTCGTCGTCGCGGTGCAGTGCTCGCAGGCCGCCAGCACGTGCTTCTGCTCGTCGATGGGCACGGGGCCGACGGCCGAGTCCGGCTTCGACATCGCGCTCACGGAGGTGCTGGAGGGCCCGCGCCACTACTTCGTGCTGGACGTCGGCAGCGAGCGCGGCGCGGAGGTGCTGGGCGAGCTGCCCCACGCGCGCGCCGCGAAGGAGGAGCGCGACGCGGCGAGCGCGGCGCATGCGCGCGCGGCCGCGCAGATGGGGCGCGAGCTGGACGTGACCGACATCAGGGACCTCCTGTATCGCAACTACGAGAACCCGCGCTGGGACGAGGTCGCCGAGCGCTGCCTGGCGTGCGGCAACTGCACGATGGTGTGCCCGACGTGCTTCTGCACGAGCGTCGAGGACGTCACCGACCTGGCGGGCGAGCACGTCGAGCGCCACCAGCGCTGGGACTCGTGCTTCACGGTCGACTACTCGTACATACATGGCGGCTCGGTGCGCTCCACGACACGCGCGCGCTACCGCCAGTGGATGACGCACAAGCTCGCGACGTGGATCGACCAGTTCGGCAGCTCCGGCTGCGTCGGCTGCGGGCGCTGCATCACGTGGTGTCCGGTCGGGATCGACATCACCGAGGAGGCGCGCGCGATCCGCGAGAGCGATAAGACCCCCGCCACCCCGACGATCCTGGGGATCGACCAGGCGCGGGCGAGCACCGCGACCGGAGAGGGGACCGATGCAGACGCTTGACGAGCTGATCGCCGGCGCGCCGATATTCGCGGGGCTGGCGCCCGAGCACCTGGCGCTGATCGCCGGATGCGCGAGCAACGCGCGCTTCGACGCGGGCGAGTACCTCTTCCGCGAGGGCGCGCCGGCCGAGCGCTTCTTCCTGATCCGCCATGGCGCGGTGTCGCTGGAGGTCGACGCGCCCGGTCGCGGGGCGCTGGTGATCGAGACGCTCCACCAGGGCGACGTCGCCGGCTGGTCGTGGCTGTTCGAGCCCTACCGCTGGGAGCTCGACGCGCGCGCACGCGAGCCGGCGGCCGTGGTGGCCTTCGACGGGCTCTGCCTGCGCGGCAAGTGCGAGGTCGACCACGAGCTGGGCTATCAGCTGATGCGGCGCTTCGCCGCGTCGCTGACCGAGCGCCTGCAGGCGACGCGAATGCAGCTCCTCGACGTGTACGGCCATGCCGGATCGGGCTGAGGCCCCGGTCGCCGCCTTCGACGGCGGCGCCGCCGAGCCCGGCCCGATGCTGCCGGCGCCGTTCGTGGTGAGCGCCAAGCGGCAGGACACCTCGGACACGTGGACGCTCGAGCTCCGATCGCGCGCGGGCACGCCCCTGGAGTTCGCCCCGGGCCAGTTCACGATGCTCTCGGCGTTCGGCGCCGGCGAGGTGCCGATCTCGATCAGCGGCGGGGGCGGGGGGGAGGGAGAAGAGGGTCTGCTGGTGCACACCGTGCGCGCGGTCGGGCTGGCGACGCAGGCGATCTGCGAGGCGCCCGTCGGCGAGGCGCTCGGCGTGCGCGGGCCGTTCGGGCGCCCGTGGCCGGTGGAGGAGGTCGAGGGCGCCGACGTGGTGGTGGTCGCGGGCGGCATCGGCCTGGCGCCGCTGCGCCCCGCGATCCTCGCGCTGCTCGCCCGCCGCGAGCGCTACGGGCGCCTGCTGCTGCTCTACGGCGGGCGCTCGCCCGAGCAGCTGCTGTACGCGAGCGACCTGGAGCGGTGGGCGGCGCGCGGTCTGGAGGTGGCGGTCACGGTCGACAGCGCGGGGCCCGAATGGCTCGGGCATGTGGGCGTCGTGCCGCGGCTGGTGCACCGCGCCGGGTTCGACCCCGACGGCGCGGTGGCGCTCCTGTGCGGACCGGAGGTGATGATGCGCTTCACGTTCTCGGCGCTCGTGCAGGCGGGCGTGAGCGGCGATCGCGTGTACGCGTCGATGGAGCGCAACATGCAGTGCGGGATCGGGCACTGCGGGCACTGCCAGCTCGGACCGACGCTCGTCTGCCGCGACGGGCCGGTGTACCGCTGGAGCGAGCTGGAGCCGTGGCTGGCGATTCGAGAGCTATGAGCAGGCAGACGCTCGCCGTGTGGAAGTTCGCCTCGTGCGACGGCTGCCAGCTGAGCCTGCTCGACTGCGAGGACGAGCTGCTGCTGCTGGCCGAACGCGTCGAGATCGCGAACTTCGTGGAGGCGAGCAGCGCGATTGTCGAGATGCCCACCCACCCGTACGACATCTCGATCGTGGAGGGGTCGATCACGACCGCGCACGACGCGGAGCGCATCCGGGAGGTGCGCCGCAATTCGCGCGTGCTGATCACGATCGGCGCGTGCGCCACCGCCGGCGGCATCCAGGCGTTGCGCAACTTCGCCGACGTGGAGGACTTCACGGCGATCGTGTACGCCTCCCCGGACTACATCTCGACGCTGCGCACGTCCACGCCGATCAGCGCGCACGTGCCGGTCGACTTCGAGCTGAACGGCTGCCCGATCGACAAGCGCCAGCTGCTGGAGGTGATCGGCGCGCACCTCGCCGGGCGCCGCCCGCGCGTGCGCGCGCACAGCGTGTGCGTGGAGTGCAAGCGCCGCGGGACGGTGTGCGTGATGGTCGCGCACGGCACGCCCTGCCTGGGCCCGGTCACGCACGCGGGCTGCGGCGCGATCTGCCCCTCCTACGATCGCGGCTGCTACGGCTGCTACGGGCCGATGGAGACGCCGAACACGGAGGCGCTGAGCGCGCGCATGGCGCAGCTCGGCTGCGAGGAGATCGACCTGGTGCGCGTGTACCGCACGTTCAACGCCGGCGCGAGCGCGTTCCAGCGGGCGAGCGAGGCGCACGAGGCGCACGGGGTGGATGGAGGGGGCGCATGAGCGACGGCGGCGAGGCGCGCCGCACGCGCGTGATCCGCACGGACTACCTCGCCCGCGTGGAGGGCGAGGGGGCGATGTACGTCAGGCTGGACGGTCGCGAGGTGGCGGAGGTGAAGCTGAGGATCTACGAGCCGCCGCGGTTCTTCGAGGCGCTGCTGCGCGGCCGCGCGTTCACGGAGGCGCCGGACATCACCGCGCGCATCTGCGGCATCTGCCCGGTGGCGTACCAGATGAGCGCTGTGCGGGCGATGGAGGACGCGTGCGGTGTGGCGATCGACGCGGGCCCGCTGCGCGACCTGCGCCGGCTGCTGTATTGCGGCGAGTGGATCGAGAGCCACAGCCTGCACGTGTACATGCTGCACGCGCCCGACTTCCTCGGCTACGCGGGCGCGGTGGAGATGGCGCGCGATCACCGCGAGATCGTCGAACAGGGCCTGCGGATGAAGAAGGCGGGCAACGCGCTGATGGCGCTGGTGGGAGGACGCGAGGTGCACCCGATCAACGTGCGCGTGGGCGGCTTCTACCGGGCCCCCACCCGCGCCGAGCTGCGCACGCTGGTGGACCCGCTGGAGCGCGCGCGCGAGACGGCGCTTGCGACGGTGCGCTGGGCGGCGACGCTGGAGTTCCCGGAGGTGCGGCGCGCGCCGGAGCTGCTCGCGCTGTCCGAGCCGGGTCTCTACCCGATCGACCTCGGGCGCATCGTGTCCGACCGCGGCCTGGACATCGCTCCGGCGGAGTTCGACGCGCACGTGGTGGAGGAGCACGTCGAGCACTCCAACGCGCTGCACGCGCGCATCCGCGAGCGCGGCACGTACCTGACGGGCCCGCTCGCGCGCTACGCGCTGGCCTCGGCGCAGCTGCGCCCGCTGGCGCGCGAGGCGGCGCGCGAGGCGGGCCTCGGGCCGGTCTGCGACAACCCCTTCCAGAGCATCGTCGTGCGCGCGGTCGAGCTGGTGCAGGCGTGCGACGAAGCGCTCGCGCTGATCGACGGCTATGTGGAGCCGGATGCCTCCGCAGTCGACGTCATACCGCGGCGCGGTGTCGGTCATGGAGCGACGGAGGCCCCGCGCGGTCTGCTGTATCACCGCTATGAGATCGACGACGAGGGCACGATCCTCGACGCGAGGATCGTGCCGCCGACCTCGCAGAACCAGCTCGCGATCGAGGAGGACCTGCGCGCGGTCGTCGAAGCGGGCGTCGACCTGCCGGACGAGCAGCTGTCGCTGCGCTGCGAGCAGACGATCCGCAACCACGACCCGTGCATCTCCTGCGCGACCCACTTCCTGAAGCTGACCGTCGACCGTGGCTGAGCGGGACGTCGGGCGTGGCTGAGCAGGCGGCCGGGGGTGCGCCGGCGAGGGGCGCGCAGCCCGCAGTGGTCGTGATCGGCGTGGGCAACGCGCTGCGACAGGATGACGGCGCAGGCCTGGAGGTCGCGCGGCGGCTGCGCGGGCGTGCAGACGCCGCGGAGACAGGGGTGGGCGCGGCGCTCGCCATGCCGGCAGAGCTCGCCGTCCTCGAGTACGAGGGCGAGCCGCTGGGGCTGCTCGAGCTGTGGGAGGGCGCGCGCGGGGCGGTGCTGGTGGACGCGATCCGCTCGGGCGCGGCGCCGGGCACGATCCACCGCGTGGACGCGTCGCGCGAGCCGATCCCGGCGCCGCTGCGCGGCTCCTCCTCGACGCACGCGGTCGGGGTGGGGGACGCGATCGAGCTCGCCCGGGCGCTCGGACGCCTGCCGGCGCGGGTCGTGGTCTACGGCGTCGAGGGCGCGTGCTTCGACGCCGGCAGTGGGCTGTCGGGGGAGGTGGAGGGGGTCGTCGACTCACTCGCCGAGGCGGTGCTGCGCGAGGCGCGCGAGCTGGCCGTCGTTTCGCGGTAGTTGGCCGTTTGGGCCGCTCACGGTCGTCAATAGTGTGATGACTGCTGCGTGCATCTGTGCGGGCAAGGGCGGCGGATACGCTCGCTACCTCGATCGCGAGGGTCAGTCGCCAGTCGCCGCGCCTTGAGCTCGAGTCTCTAGCCGCCCTGTGCAGCGACGTCGTAGGCTGGCTACATGGCGCTCATAACGATCGAGATGCTGGAAGGACGTACGCCGGGCGAACGGCGCGAGATATCGGCGGCCGTGAGGTCCGCTGTTGCTGAAGCGCTGTCCGTACCGGGCGAGGACCCGGTGGTGCGGCTGATCGAGCACCATCCCGACAACTTCCTGCGGCCGTTTCCCGACAGGCATTCAGAAAGCTACACGCTGGTCATGCTCACCATCTTCCAGGGACGATCGATGCAGGCTAGGCGACGGCTTTACGCAGGTGTCGTGCAGCGCCTCGGCGCCTTCGGGGTCCCCCCAGACGACGTTGCGGTCGTCGTGCAAGAAGTGCCGATGGAGAACTGGGGAGTACGAGGCGGCGTGCCTGCCAGCGAGGTGGATGTTGGGTTTCGGGTCGATGTCTGAAGCAGGCGGCGCGAAGCGAGCCCCATTGGGGTAAGAACATCCATCCGGTCGCCCACGCTGCCAGCCGCGAACTCCAAATGAACTCCAAGCAACTCCCAAGATTTGGAGTTCGTGCTCACGTCCGCAGCTGCGCTGCGGCCACCGCTGCCTGCCCGTAGGAGATGGCTCCGTCGTTGGGCGGCAGCTCGCAGGGGATCAGCACACGCAGGCCCGTCTCGGCGAGCATCGCCGCGCAGCGCTCCAGCAGCAGGCGGTTCTGGAAGACCCCACCCGAGAGGACCGCTGTCCGCACGCCCTCGCGCCGTGCGAGAAGCGACAGCGCATGGGCGGTCGCGTCGGCCAGGCCGTTGTGGAAGCGCGCGCTCACCACCGCCGGGCAGACCCCGGCGGCGAGGTCGTCCACCACGGCCCGCACCGTCTCCCGCGTGTCGAGTTGCAGCAGCTCCTCCTCGATGACCGGGAGCGGGTAGGCATCCCGTTCGCTTGCCGGCGCGCACGTCGCGACCGCTTCGAGCTCGATCGCGGCGCGGCCCTCGTCGCGGACAACCGTGCGAATCCCGCACAGCGCCGCGACCGCGTCGAACAGGCGCCCGACGCTGCTCGTCGACGGGGAGCTCGTCCCGCGCCGCGCCATCTCGGCGACCTGCTCCCAGCGCTCCCGGTCGACCCGGCCGCGCATGCTCGCGGGCAGCGGCGCCTCGCCGTCGAACGCCGCCACAAGCCACGCGCAGGCCATCCGCCACGGCTCGCGCACCGCTGCGTCGCCGCCGGGAAGCCGCACGGGGAAAAGGTGACCGACACGCTCGGCATGCGCGAGATCGCCGAGCAGCAGCTCGCCGCCCCACACGGTCCCGTCGCCGCCCAACCCGGAGCCGTCGTAGATCGCGCCGATCGCCCGCCCGCGCTCCCCGTGCTCGGCGAGCACGGCGGCCAGGTGCGCGTGGTGGTGCTGGACCCTCACCAGCTCCACGCCCTCGCGCGCGAGCGCGTAGCCCGTGGAGAGGTAGTCCGGGTGCAGGTCGTGCGCGACGACCTCGGGCGCGACGGCGAACAGCGCCTGGAAGTGGTCGATCCCCTCGCGGAACGCGCGCAGCGTCTCCCAGTTGCGCAGGTCGCCGATGTGATGCGAGACCCACGCGCGCGAGCCGCTCGCCACGCAGAAAGTGCTCTTGAGCTCGGCGCCGCACGCCAGCATCGGCGGCGCCTGCAGAGGCAGCGCGAGACTGCGTGGAGCGTAGCCGCGGGAGCGTCTGAGCATCATCGGACGCTCGGAGCATGCGCCGCGCGAGCGCACGATCGAGTCGTCCACCCGCACCTCGATCGGGCGGTCGTGCATGAGCACCGCGTCGGCGATCGCGCCTAGACGGGCGAGCGCTTCCTCGTCGCAATAGGCGATCGGCTCGTCGCTCGCGTTGCCGCTGGTCATCACCAGGGTCGCGCCCGCGTCCGCCAGCAGCAGGTGGTGCAGCGGCGTCGACGGCAGCATCACGCCGAGGTCCGGCGAGCCGGGCGCGACCGCCTCGGCGACGTGCGCCCCCGGGTGTCGGCGGGCGATGACGATCGGCCGCTCCGGGCCGCCCATCAGACGCCGCTCGGCCGGAGTGAGATCGACGAGCGCGCCCGCGGCGACGAGGTCGGCGGCCATCAGCGCGAACGGCTTCTCCTCGCGGCGCTTGCGCGCGCGCAGCTCCGCCACCGCCCGCTCGTTGTCCGCCCGGCATGCCAGGTGATAGCCGCCGAGGCCCTTGACCGCCACGATCCGTCCCGCTATCAGCGCGGCCACGGCGCCCGCCAGCGCGTCCTCACCTGCGGGTGTGCCTTCGCCCTGAGTCGTCGAGTCGTGCTCGCCGCAGACGATCAGGCGCATCGTCGGCCCGCACTTGGGGCAGGCGTTCGGCTGCGCGTGGAAGCGTCTGTTCGCCGGGTCTTCGTACTCCGCGCGGCAGGCTGAGCACATCTCGAATGCGCTCATCGTCGTCCGCGCGCGGTCGTAGGGAACGCCGCGGACGATCGTGAAGCGCGGGCCGCAGTTGGTGCAGTTGATGAACGGGTAGCGATGGCGGCGGTCGCCCGGATCGAAAAGCTCGGCCAGGCAGTCCTCGCACGGCGCCACGTCCGGAGACACGAGCGCCGCAGGCTCGCCCGCCGCACTGCTCCGCAGGATCCGGAAGCCCTCCAGCCCACCGGGCTCCAGTCGCTCGGCGCGCACGCGCTCGACGCTCGCGAGCGGCGGCGGCTCGCCGCTCAGGCGCTGCAGGAACCGCTCCACCGCGTCCGCCTCGCCCTCCACCTCCAGCAGCACGCCGTGCTCGTCGTTGCGCACCCAGCCTGACAGCGCGTGCTCGTGTGCGAGCCGGTGGACGAACGGACGGAAGCCCACGCCCTGCACGACGCCCTCCACGCGGGCGCGCACACGGGCACGGGCGATGGTGCTCATCAGACGCCGTCGGAGTCGCCGCGGGCGCCCGCTGCGCCGGCGTCCTGCTCGATCAGCTCGCGCAGGACGTGCCAGGCGCTCGCCTGCGCCTCCTGGATGCGCGGGATGCTCTGCGAGCGGGTCGCGATCACGTGGTCGGCGAGTCCCCCGTCGGCGATCGCGCCGCCGTCGTAGCCGACGAGCGCCACGGTGGCCAGGCCGCGCTCGCGCGCCTCGGCGAGCGCGCGGGTGACGTTGGCGGAGCCGCCGCTGGTCGAGAACGCCAGCAGCGCGTCGCCCGCGCGGCCGTGGGCGATGACCTGGCGCTGGAAGATCGCGTCGACGCCGACGTCGTTGCCGATCGCGGTGAGGATCGACGGGTCCTGTGTCAAATCGATCGCGCGGCGCGCCGCCCAGCCGTACGGCGCGGCGCACAGGTCGGCGACGGCGTCCATCGCGTCCGTCGCAGAGCCGCCGTTGCCGAGCGCGAGCACCGTGCCGCCGCTGTCCAGGCGCTCGCGCAGCGCCGCCGCCGCCGCGATCAGCCCGTCGGCGCCCTCGCCGAGCGTCTGCGCGCGCAGCGCGGAGATCTCCTGTGCCTTCATCGTGATCGAGCCGCGCACGTCGTCGATCACGCGCTCGAGATCGTCCGCCGCATCGTCGGCCGCGCCGTCGGCCTGCCCGGCGAGGAACGGGTACAGGAAGCTCGCCGCGCCGATGTCGCGCGCCGGCTGCGTCGGGCTCGTGGCGCCGACCACGCTCGCCGGCTGCCCCGGGCGCCCGGCGAGCAGGCCGCGGTGCTCGAAGAACACGTGCACGAGCTCCCACAGCACGTGATAGGCGGTCTCGGTCAGCTCCTGGCGCACGAACGGGTCGGCGGTCGGGGGCTCGAGCTCCCACTCGGCGCCGACGCGCTCGAACGCGATCGTCAGGCAGCCACGGCGGCGGGCGGCCTCGAGCGCGTCGGCGCTCTCCGCGTCCGAGCCGAACGCGATCGCGATGTCGTCGGGCTCGACCGCGAGCTCGACCTCCTCGCGCAGCGCGCCGTGCTCGCCGGTGAGCGCCCGCGCGGGCAGCGCGCGCTTGCCGACGATCACCGGATGCACGAACTCGACAGCCACGTGCCGCGCGTCCGGGCGCGCCTGCGGCGAGCACCCGATCGCCAGCAGCCGCCCGCCGTTCCAGAAGCGCTCGGCGACCAGATGGCACAGCCGCGCGAGCGGCTCGGCGGCCGACGCGAAGAACCGCTCGTTGGCGTCGGTGCGCAGCGCCAGCAGCTCTCCGACGCGCTCTTTCACGCTGCATCCGCGAGCCACCGCGCGAACGCGTCGACGCCCTCGCCGGTGCGCGCGCTGACGAGCATGTGCTCGACGCCGGGGTTGACCTGGTCGAGGTTCGCGAGGAAGCGCTCGAGCGAGAAGTCGAGGTGGGGCAGCAGGTCGATCTTGTTGACGACGACCAGCTCGCACGCGCGGAACATGAGCGGGTACTTGAGCGGCTTGTCCTCGCCCTCGGTGACCGACGAGATCATCGCGCGCCGGTCCTCGCCGACGCGGAACTCCGCCGGGCACACGAGGTTGCCGACGTTCTCGATCACCAGCAGGTCGAGCTCGTCGAGCGCGATCGCGCCGAGCGCGGAGCGGACCATGTTGGCGTCGAGGTGGCACTCGCCGCCGAAGCCCGGGTCGGTGTTGATCTGAGTGACGGGCACGTGCAGCGCGGACAGGCGCTCGGCGTCGAACGAGCCCTGCACGTCGCCCTCGAGCACGCCAACGCGCACGTCGCCGAGGCCGTCCATCAGCACCCGCTCGAGCAGCGCCGTCTTGCCCGCGCCGGGCGCGCTCATCAGGTTGACCACGCGCACGCCCGCGCGGTCGAAGTCCTCGCGGTTGGCGCGCGCGATCGTGTCGTTCGCGTCGAGCACGTCCGTCGCGACCCTCACCTTGCTGCGGTGCACGGCTCCTCCTTCGTTTCGTACTGCCCGCCGGGGTTCTCCCCATCCGTCTCCTCCACCTCGATCGAGTCCACGGTCAGCTCCTCGCCGCTGAGCACGGTCACCTCGCCGCCGGCGCAGCTCGGGCAGCGAAAGGCGGGCTCGTGCAGCTCCCACTCGTGCCCGCACGCGCAGCGCATCCGCGCGGGCGCGACGTGCGCTCGCAGTTGCGCTCCCTCGCAGATCGTTCCGTGCGAAACGATCTCGAAGTAGAAGGAAAGCGAATTCGGAACCACCTGCCGCAGCGCCCCGACGGTCACGTCAACCGCCACCACGCTGCGCCCGTCGGCGTGCGCGACGGCGGCGTCGAGGATCGAGCGGCTGAGCGACAGCTCGTGCATCAGCGGAGCTCGTGCATCAGCGGATCCATCAGCAGATCCGGGGGAGGGGGTCGCCGGCGAGCAGGTCCATCACGCGGCGCCCGCCGAAGGCGGTGTCGACGAGCACCATGCCGGGCGGCTCGGCGAGCACCTCGCCGATGTCGGCCGCGAGCTCGCAGCCGGGGACCGCGCGCAGCGCGTCGAGCGCCGCGTGCGCGCGAGAGGGCTCGACGAACGCGACGAGCTTGCCCTCGTTGGCGACGTACAGCGGATCGATCCCGAGCAGCTCGCAGGCGCCGGCGACCGCCGCCTGCACCGGCACCTCGCTCTCGCGCACGAGCGCGGCCACCCCGGATGCGCGCGCGAGCTCGTTGAGCGCGGAGGCGACGCCGCCGCGGGTGGCGTCGCGCATGCAGTGCACGCCGGCGCCCGCGGCGTCGAGCAGCGCGTCGACGGCCGGCCACAGCGAGCGCGTGTCCGAGCGGATGTCGGCCTCGAGGGAGAACTCGTCGCGCGCGAGCATGATCGCCATCCCGTGCTCGCCGATCGCGCCGGAGACGAGGATGCGGTCGCCGGGGCGGAGCGCGGAGGTCGACAGCTCGGCGCGCGGGTCGAGCACGCCGACGCCGGTGGTGCACGCGTACATCCGGTCGGCATGCCCGCGCTCGACGACCTTGGTGTCGCCCGCGATCACCTGCACCCCGGCCGCCCGCGCCGCCAGCGCGATCGCGTCGATCTCGGCGCGCAGCTCGTCCGCCGGCAGTCCCTCCTCGAGCACCAGCGACAGCGTCAGCGCGAGCGGGCGCGCGCCGGAGACGGCGAGGTCGTTGACCGTGCCGTTGACCGCCAGCTCGCCGATCGAGCCGCCGGGAAAGCGGATGGGGGTGACGACGAAGCTGTCGGTGCTCAGCGCGAGGCGCACGCCGTCCACCGCCACCGTCCCCGCGTCGCCGAGAGCGGCCAGCGCGTCGTTGCGCAGCGCGGGCAGCAGCAGCCCCTCGATCAGCGACTGCGACGCCTTGCCGCCGGCGCCGTGCGCCATCGTGATGCGCTCGTCGCGAAAGCGCGCGGGCCTGGCGCGCGTGCGCTGCACGATCGCGACGATCCGCTGCTGGCGCGTCGCGCCGCTCACACCGCCACCTCAGGGCGTTCGGCCGCCGCGGCCCCGCCCGCCGGTACGCCCCCGCCGGCCGCCGCGGCCCCACCCGCCACGTCGCGCCGGCCGGCGTGGCGGCCGTAGCTGTAGTAGGCGGCGCAGGCGCCCTCGGGCGAGACCATGCAGGTGCCGATGGGGCGCTCGGGCGTGCAGGAGGTGCCGAAGACCTTGCACTCCCACGGCTTGATGGCGCCCTTGAGCACCTCGCCGCACTGGCACGCCTTGGGGTCGGCGACGCGGATGCCGGGGACGCTGAAGCGCAGCTCGGCGTCGAGCTCGGCGTAGGCGTCGGACAGCCGCAGCCCGCTCTGGGAGATGAAGCCGAGGCCGCGCCACTCGAAGTGCGGGCGCAGCGCGAACACCTCGGCGATGACGGCGAGCGCGCGCGGGTTGCCGTCCCAGGGGACGACGCGCGCGTACTGGTTCTCGACCTCGCGCCTGCCGTCGGCGAGCTGCGCGAGCAGCATGTGGATCGACTGCAGCACGTCGAGCGGCTCGAAGCCGGAGATGACCAGCGGCTTGGAGTAGTCCTCGGGAACGAACTGGAAGGGCCGCGCGCCGACGACGGTGGAGACGTGCCCGGGGCCGATGAAGCCGTCGATCTCCAGGGCGGGCGAGTCGAGCAGCGCGCGCAGCGGCGGCACGATGGTGACGTGGTTGCACATGCACGAGAAGTTGGCGACGCGCTCGGCCCTTGCGCGCATGAGCGTGAGCGCGGTCGACGGGGCGGTGGTCTCGAAGCCGATCGCGAAGAACACGACCTCGCGCTCGGGGTTGCGCCTGGCGATGGCGAGCGCGTCCAGCGGCGAGTAGACCATGCGCACGTCGGCGCCCTCGGCCTTGGCGTCGAGCAGGCTGCCGTGCGAGCCGGGGATGCGCAGCATGTCGCCGAAGCACGTGAAGATGACGTTCGGCTCGCGCGCGATCGCGATGCCGTCGTCGACGCGGCCCATCGGCAGCACGCACACGGGGCACCCGGGCCCGTGCACGAGCTCGACGGCGTCGGGGAGCAGGCCGTCGATCCCGTAGCGGTAGATCGAGTGGGTGTGCCCGCCGCACACCTCCATCAGCTTGTACGTGCGCCCGTCCCGCGCCAGCGCGCGGATCTCGGCGGCGAGCGCGCGCCCCAGCTCGGCGTCGCGGAACTCCTCGACGAACTTCACGGTCGGACGCCCATCGCGGTCATCGCGGCCCTCGCGTCATTCGACGGCGCTCTCTCTCAGCTCGCGCAGCTCCTGCTCGTAGTCGGCGCCCATCTCCTGCAGCAGCGCCAGCGTGGCGAGCGCCTCGCGCTCGTCGATCTGCGACAGCGCGAAGCCGACGTGGATCAGCACCCAGCTGCCGAGGAGCGCGTGCGGGTCGCCGTCGAGCAGCGCGAGGTTGACGGTGCGCCTGACGCCGGCGACGTCGACCTTGGCAAGCTGGTTGGCATCGTCGACGACCTCCACGACTCGGCCGGGAATCGCCAGGCACACGCCTGTCGATGCTACTCCAGCTCGATCGCGCGCATGACGTGCTCGTCGGGGAGCTTGTCGAGGATGCTGCGCAGGATGTCGCGCTCGCCGGCCTGCTCGCGCTGCAGGTCGTTGAGCAGCAGCCTGACGGCGCTGTGCGTGATCTTCATCTGCTGGGGCTCGAGCGACACGGTCAGCAGTCCCTGCGCGTCGGGCGGCTGCTCGAGGCCGGCGATGACCTCGCGCGCCAGGCGCCGGATCTCGGGCTGGCGCGCCTCGTCGGAGATCAGCAGCCGCAGGGCGCTGGCCGCCACGGGCACCTCGTCCGGGCCGAGGAACAGGTGGTAGGGGGGCGCGGAGTCGCTCGCGATGTCGCTCATAGTTGTTAGCCTACCGCCGGCGCCAGGGCGAGGACTGCGGAATCTCACTCGCAACGTCAGGGAAATAGACGGATGCCCGGGGGCCGTGGGGACCGTAGGTTCTGCTCATGACCGAGACACGAACACCTCAATCGAAGCGCGCACGGACCGCGGCCCAGCCCGACGGCCAGTTCAGCGACGTCCTGTGCGCGGTCGACGGCAGGCACAGGAGCTTTGTGGCGGTGGAACAGGCGGCGATCCTCGCGGGCCCGCAGGCGCGCATGACGCTGCTGGCGGTGACGGCGGAGACGGGCAGTGGCGTGTACAGGCACGCGGCGATCAGCCCGCGCCGGGCCGAGCGGATCCTCGAGCGCGCCGAGCGGATCGCGCACGAGTCGGGCGTGTCGTGCAGCGGGGTGATCGAGCCCGAGGGCCCCCCGACGCAGCAGGTGCTCGCACACGCCGCCGGCCACGACCTGCTCGCCCTGGGCGCGCCGGCGACCTCGTGGCTCGGTGGGAGGTTCCTCGAAAGCGTGGCCGACGGGGCGCTGGACGTCCTCGCGGCGCCGGTGCTGGCGGCGCGCGCGCTGCCCGCGGGCGCGCACCGGTTCCCGGAGCGCATCCTGCTGGCGAGCGACGGGCTGGACGGATCCGACGAGCTGGTCGACTGGGTCGGCCGGCTGGCGGGCGAGCACGGCTCGAGCGTGACCCTGCTGCACACGATCGGCGTGGAGTCCCACGCGCGGCCGCACCGCATCCAGGAGCAGGGAAACAGGTTGCAGCGCGCGATCGACGGCGCGTGCGAGGTGCGCGTCGAGGTCGGCGCCGCCGCGGAGCTGATCATCGAGGCGTCCAAGCGCGACGGGAGCTCGCTCGTGGTCATGGGCAGCCGCCGCCTCGGGGGTCTGAAGGCGATCGGCAGCGTCAGCAGGAAGGTCGTCCACAGAGCGCGCTGCTCGGTGCTGCTCGTGCCGCCGGACTGGCTGGCGGGGTAGTCACTCGACGGGAATCGTGGCGCGCGCCCGCGTGCGCTCGCGCAGGATGCGCGCGAGCCATCCGCCGGTCGCGGTCAGGAGCATGCCGGCGATGGCGGTGACGACGGCGAGCAGCGGCGGGAAGCTGCCGAGCGAGACCTTCGCGTGCGTGCCGGCGATCAGGTGCGCGAGCAGCAGGCCGATGCCGTAGACGAAGCCCGCGACGACGCCGCGGTCGGCCCCGCCCCAGCCGTCCTGGTGCTCGAAGCCGGCGACCACGCTGGCGATCGCGACGAACGCGGCGTAGCCCCAGTAGGCGCCGCTGGAGACGCCCACCAGCACGCCGGCGACGGCGCCGGCGATCGCCGGGACGACCCCGCCGAGCGCGATCTGCGCCGGGCGCGGACGGTCACGGAACAGCACTGGTTGATACATCGATCTCCTCCCCGAAGGTGCGGTCAAACCCTACCGCGTCGTCATAACCTGCGTGCCACGTGGCAAGCACCGGTGCGCCCTTCCGCCTGTCGGTCCTGGATCAGTCCCCGATCTCCCAGGGCTCCTCGGGCGCGCGGGCGCTCGCGAACACGCTCGACCTCGCGCGCCTGGCCAAGACGCTGCCCGGGCGCCCGCACAGGCCCGAGCCGTGGCTGCTCGGCTCCTCGCAGCAGAGCGCCATCTGGGCCGCAGAGCTCGGGCTGCCGTACGCGTTCGCAGACTTCATCAACCCGCGCGGGGCGGAGATCGCGGCGCTGTATCGCGAGCGCTTCGCCGCATCGTCCCCGGAGGGGGAACGCGAACACGCCGGCGCCAGGCCCCGCACGGCGGTGGGCGTGTGGGTGATCTGCGCCGACAGCGACGAGGAGGCCCAGCGGCTGGCGGCCAGCGGTCGCATGACGTTCACGCTCCTGCGCCGCGGCCAGCTGATCGCCGTGCCGCCGCCCGAGCAGGCGCTGCGCTTCCTCGCGAGCGAGGACGAGCGCGGCGGCGAGGGGCGAGGCGGCGAGGAGCGAGGCGGTGACGCGCCACGCTCGGGGCGGCGGGCGGTGGTGGGCTCACCGCAGACGGTGCGCACGAAGCTCGCCGAGGTCGTCGACAGCTACGGCGCCGAGGAGGCGATCGTCGTGTGCATCACCTACGACCACGAGGCGCGCCGGCGCTCCTACGAGCTGCTCGCGGAGGCGTTCGAGCTGTCGCGGTCGTAGCTCAGCCCGCGGTCACGCGCAGCTCGTGCTCGCCCACGCGCACGACGTCACCGCGGTGCAGCTGCCGGCCGCGGCGCGTCTCGCGCTCGCCGTTGACCGACGCCGGCTCGCCTGCCAGCAGCGCCTTGACCTCGCTGCCGCTATCGACGATGCCGGCGAGCTTCAGCAGCTGCCCCAGCCTGATGGTCTCGCCCTGGATCGGAATCTCGCGCATCACGGGTGCGCGAATCTAACCGAGTCCACGCATCCGACCGGTAACGGTTCGGCCGCCGTTGGCGCTGAATATTGTCGGGCATGTTGAGTTGTCGGCGCGCCTATACTCCTCTGCGACTGCTGCGTACTCTGTGTAGCCTGTGTTATCGGTGTCTTATGTGCTAGCTTGTCCCAATGCCCGCCACGGTCGTGCATTCCCGCGCCGATCAGGTCCGCTCGCTTCCTACGCTCTCGCAGGCTGCGGGATTCATCGGGCTGGACACGGGCGGCATGAGCCGCGCCGTCCGGGCGCTTGGTATCGAGCCTCAGCGGTGGGGTCGCCGCGATAAGCACCTGGAGGTCGCCCAGGTGCTCCAGATCGCCAGGGTCGCGCAGCGCGCATCGCTTGAGGAGGTCGCCGGCAGCATTCTGGAGTGGACAGAGCAGAACCATCCGGACGCGCTCAAGCAGACGACCGCCGAGATCGATGCGTTCTTCGCCGAGCTTCCGCCGCCGACTGCGACGCCAGCCGATGAGTTCGTTGCCGAGATCCGCGCAGCGCTACCGCCGCAATGGGCGGACAAGGCTGAGGAGATCTGGCGTGCTCACGCCGGCAGCGTGTAGTAGTCGCCGCGGTATCCCTCGCGCTTGCGACCGCGCGTAAAGCCGAAGTCGGCCAGCTCGCTCGTGCTCAGCCCGATCCCGCCATCGAGGACGAGGCCGACTCGCCCTGCCCGGATGGTCCTGCGATCGATCGCAGCGACGACACACATGAGCAGCCAGACGGCGACGAGATACTCGGCGCGCAGCGCACGGTCCTCGACGTCCTTGCGGACCGCCGCCGCCGTGATCAGATGCGGCCGATGCTCGCCGCTCCGCGATCCCTGCTCGAAATGCCATGCCAGGATGGCGGCCACACGGTTGTCTGCGCGAAGATCGCCGGCCAGAAGTCGGCGGCCCTTCTGTCCTTCGGCCATGTGCCACGCCTTCATCGGCTCGGCCTGCACCGGAGGCGGATAAAGACGCGCCGTCGTCGTCGCCAGGCGCCAGCGCGCCGGCGCGTTGTCCCCGCCGGTCGGAGACGGCAGCAGGTGATCCAGCTCGACTCGTGTCTCGGGCTCTCCGCCGCGCCGTCCGTGACGTACCGTCACGGCGCTCTCCAGACGCCCGATCAGATCGTCTCGGGTTTCGGCAGGGCTCAAGGTGCTGATCGTCTGCGTGCCCGCGGCGCCGCAGGCCGCGCCGCCTGCAAACCAGCTGTAGCGCCTTGTCTGCGTCGTCGGCTCATTTGTCGAGCGTACCCGCCGCTACCGACGCTCCAGTGGGTGCCGGGCTCAACGCACTCCCTCCGCGAGTGGAGCTGCTGGTGAATGCGTTACGCTCGCAGCGCAATGGGCGAGCGCAGCGAGTACACGCCGGGAACGTTCTGCTGGAGCGAGCTGACGACGCCGGACCAGGCGGCGGCAAAGGCGTTCTACGGCCCGCTGCTCGGCTGGCAGGCCAACGACATACCGCTGGGCGATGACGCGTACTACTCGATGCAGCTCCTCGACGGCAAGCGCGTGGCGGCGATCGCGCCGCAGCCGCAGCAGCAGCGCGACGCTGGCGTGCCGCCGCTGTGGAGCTCGTACGTGTCGGTGGACAGCGCGGACGCGACCGCCGAGCGCGCGAAGGAGCTCGGCGGGGCGGTGCACGCGCCGCCGTTCGACGTGATGACGGTGGGGCGGATGGCGGTGATCCAGGACCCGCAGGGCGCGTACTTCATGCTGTGGCAGCCGGGCGACACGATCGGCGCGGAGCTGGTGAACGCTCCCGGCGCGCTCGTGTGGAACGAGCTCCAATCTCCCGACCTCGACGCGTCGGCCTCCTTTTACGGCGATCTTTTCGGCTGGCAGGTGGAGCAGTTCGCGGGGATGCAGGACCGCTACCTGTCGATCAAGAACGGCTCGGCCAACAACGGCGGCATGCGCGAGCTGACGCCGCCGTCGCCGCCGAGCTGGCTGACGTACTTCGGCGTGCAGGACGTCGAGCGGGCGCTCGCGAAGGTGGGCGAGCTCGGCGGCTCCAGCCTGGCCGGGCCGATCGACATCGGCATCGCGAAGATCGCGGTCGTGGCGGATCCGCAGGGCGCGGTGTTCGCGCTGTACGCGGGCGAGCTCGAGCCCTAGCTCGACGAGGCGGGTCCCGCGCCGGCCCCACTGCCGTTGCGCCGCTCGGCCATGTCGGCGCCGGTGGTGGTCGTCATCACCGCGGCGCCGCCGCCGGCGAGCGCGCGCCGGACGAGCCCGGGGGCGAGGATCCGCAGCACGCCGGCGAGCGCGTACGCGCGCGGCACGTAGCGTTCTGGTCGGCGGCCGATGCCGGCCTCGTGGATCGCCTCGGCGGCCTTGTCGGGTGTGGAGACGATCCAGCGCGTCCACGGCTTGGCGGTGAGCTCTGACTGGGGGAAGCCCTCGGTGGAGATGAACCCGGGCAGCACCAGCCCGACGTGCACGCCGTGCGCATGCTCCTCGGCCCACAGCGCGTCCGACCAGCCGGCGAGCGCGAACTTGGAGGCGCTGTATGCGCCGGAGCCCGCGCGCGCGACCCTGCCGGCGGTGGAGGCGACGTTGACGATGGCGCTGGGCGCGGAGGCGCGCAGCAGCGGCAGCAGCGCCTCGGTGAGCCGCACCTGGGCGTCGAAGTTGATGGCCATGGTGCGCCGCACGTTCTCGTAGCCGCCGTCCGCGAAGCGCGCGCGCCAGGCGGCGCCGGCGTTGTTGACCAGCAGGTCGAGGCGCCCGTGGCGCTCGAGCACGTGCTCGCGGATGCGCGCGGGCGCGTCCTCTTCGAGCAGGTCGACGGCGAGGTGGCCATCGGCCGTTAGCCTGTCAGATTGGCGAACACCATGAGCACGCCCGCACCCAGCGACGCCGGCGGCGTCGCGTCCACCGATCGCGAATCGGCCAATCGGATCTCGCCGCGCAAGCGCGAGGCGATCGAGCTGTTCCGCGGGCTGCCGCGGCGCTACGACGCGCTGTCGGCGGCGCTCAGCTTCTGGCAGGACCCGCGCTGGCGCCGGGCGCTGGTGAGCGCGGTGGCGCCGGCGCCCGGTCAGCGCATCCTGGACGTCGCGACGGGCACGGGGATGGTCGCCGCGGAGCTGCTCGCGCGCGCGGACTGCTCGGTGGTGGGCATCGACCAGAGCGCGGAGATGCTGGCGGCGGCGCGTGCGCGCTTCGCGGCGGCCGAGCCGGCCGCCGGGGGCCAACGCGCCGCGCTCGAGCCCGCCGGCGGGCGCCCGCGCGTGGAGCTGATCGAGGGGCAGGCGGAGGCGCTGCCGTTCGCGGATGAGAGCTTCGACGCGCTGACGTTCACGTACCTGCTGCGCTACGTCGACGATCCGCAGGCGACGATGCGCGAGCTGGCGCGCGTGGTGCGCCCGGGAGGGCGCGTGGCGTCGCTGGAGTTCGGCGTGCCGCCGTGGCCGCTGGCGCGGGCGGCGTGGCGGCTGTACACGGCGGTCGGGCTGCCGGCGCTCGGGCGTCTGTCCTCGCGCGAGTGGGCGCAGGTGGGACGCTTCCTCGGCCCGAGCATCCGCGGCTTCTACGAGCGCCATCCGCTGGATGCGATCGTGGGCTACTGGCGGCAGGCGGGACTGCAGGACGTGCGCGTGCGGCGGATGAGCCTCGGCGGGGGCGTCGTCATGTCCGCGACCAAGCGCGCGGATGGCTGAGACGGCGCGCGAGCGCCCGGCGTTCTACGCGCGCGGCGGCGGCCGCGTGGGCGATGCGGTGACGCTGCTGCACCCGCCGTACACGGCGTGGCACCTGAGCTACTTCGCGCTGGGCGCGGCGGTCGCGCCGACGCTTCACGTGGACCGCCTGCTTTGGGGCCTGGCGGCGTTCGCGCTGGCGGTGGGGGTGGCGGCGCACGCGCTCGACGAGCTGCACGACCGGCCGCTGCGCACGAACATCGGCGACCGCACGCTGCTGTGCGTGGGCGTGGCGGGCCTGCTGGGCGCGGTGGCGATCGGGGTGGCGGGCGTGCTGACGGTGACGGCGTGGCTGGCGCCGTTCGTGCTCGCGGGCGCGCTGTTCATGCCCGCGTACAACCTCGAGCTGGCGGGCGGGCGCTTCCACGGCGACCTGTGGTTCGCGATCGGCTGGGGCGCGTTCCCGGCGTTCACGGGGTACTTCGTCAACGCCGAGAAGGTGGCGCTCCCCGGCGTGCTGATCGCGGCGGGCTGCCTGGCGATGAGCGTGGCGCAGCGGCGCCTGAGCTCGCAGGCGCGCGAGCTGCGCCGGCGCACGCTGGCGGTGAGCGGCACGCGCACGCTGAGCGACGGCAGCACCGAGCAGCTGTCGCTGGGCGGGCTGCTGGCGCCGCTGGACGGCGCGCTCGCGGCGCTGTCGCTGGCGATGGTGGTGACCGCGTGCGCCCTCGTCGTGGCACGGCTGTGACCTGATATGGAGAGTGGTTTGTCAAGTGGGGGTCGTCGTTTTGCCGCATTTTGCGCTCCTGTGTGTTGGGTGTGGTCGGCTGGGTTGGTGGCGGTCCGGCAGGCTGTGCGCGACGCGCGGTCAGACTGATATACGCGGGTTTGGGTTGCCGCAGGACCATGGTTCGTCGTGGGGAGCCGCTGTCTAGAATCGGGCGTGGCCAGCCTGTTGGGGCGGGTTGCTCATAGGTCAGTCGCGGATTCCCCGCGCGTTGCCGGGCCGCCACCGACCCAGCCGACGGGATGAAGTTGTGGGCTGGGGCGATTTCACTCGATTTGGGTGACCGCCCAACAGAAGCCGCTCAGCTCGCGCGCGGCAGCGACCACGATGATCGTGCGGCGCTTGGCGCGTGCTTCCAGTCGTGTCCAGGTGCGATGTAGCCGCCGCTGCGCTGACCAGGCGACCGCGATCGCCTCCGAGGGTTGGCCGTCTTGGCGTCGGTAAGCGCGCGGCCGATGCTCGGTCGGGTCCGGTAGTGCCAGGCTGCCTCGACCAGTAGCCGGCGGGCGTGACCGGACCCGGTCTTTGTGATCGACCCGAGGCGGCGTTGCTGGCCGGTCGTGTTCTGGCACGGGACGAGTCCTATGTAGCTCATCAGCTGCTCGGTGCGGGCGAACCGCTCGAAGTTGCCGATCTCGGCGCACAAGCCGACAGCGGTGAGCGTGTCGACTCCGCGCAGGCACCGCGAGCGGCCGACCTGCACCGACCGCGGCGAGCCGGGGATCATCGCGATGATCTCGCGGCCGAGCTGCTCGCGGCGGTGCGTGAGCGCGTCGGTCGCGCCGCGCGCGTCGAGCAACGTCGCTTGCGCTGCCGGCCAGTTCAGCGTCACTGTGGCCAGCCAGTCGCGGTGGCGCTGCGTCCACGCGGCCCCGTCATCGAAGCGGATGCCGTGGCGCAGCAGCAGCTTTGAGAGCCTGTGCCGGCAGCGCATCACGGACCGCCTCACGAGCGCGGACCAAGTCACGCAATGCCTCCTC
>JBKQHH010000220.1:0-6833 GCA_052148875.1 Solirubrobacteraceae bacterium | reverse complement strand
GCGCCGGTGCTGCTCAGCCGCGAGCGCTGCGATCTCGGCGCCCTGCGGGTGGTGCTGGCGAACTCGGGGTGCGCCAACGCCGCCACCGGCCGGCGCGGACTCGACGACGCCGCCAAGACGCAGGGCGCCGCGGCGCTCGCAGCGGGCGTCGATCCCGCGCAGGTCGCGCTGGCTTCGACCGGCGCGATCAGCCACGAGCTGCCGGTAGACGCGGTGTTGAAGGGCATCCTCGCGGCGCGCGAGCGGCTCAGCGCCGACGGCGACACCGCGTTCCAGCGGGCGATCCAGACGACCGACGCGTTCGAGAAGCGCGCCAACCTCGAGGTGCGGCTGCCGTCGGGAACCGTGCGGCTGAGCGCTCAGTGCAAGGGCGCCGGCATGATCTCGCCGCGCTTCGCCACGATGCTGTGCTTCGTCGAGACGGACGCCGCGCTCGCGCCCGAGACGGCCGACCTGCTGCTGGGCGTGTGTGTCAAGCGCTCGTTCGATCGCGCGTCAGTCGACGGGCAGCTGTCGACCAACGACACCGCCATCCTGATGTGCTCCGGTGCGAGCGGTGTGCGCGTGGCCCCCGAGAGCGAGGACGAGCTGCGCTTCGGCGAGGCGCTCGACGTGCTGCTGCGGGCGCTCGCGATCATGATGGTCGCCGACGGCGAGGGCGCCGGGCGGATCGCGCGCGTGGTCGTGCGCGCCGGCAATCTCGACGGCGCCGAGGCCGCGGCGCGCGCCGTCGCCAACTCCCCGCTGGTGAAGGCCGCGCTGCACGGCGGCGACCCCAACTGGGGGCGGATCGTGCAGGCCGTCGGCGGAGCCATGATCGGCACGGCGCCGCTCGCCGTCGACGTCGCGATCGAGGGCATCCAGGTCTGCGCGGCCGGCAGCGCGATCCCCTACGACGAGCCCGCGCTCGCACGCGCCGTGGCGCGCAAGGAGGTCGAGTACGAGATCGGCCTGCCAGGCGAGGGCTCCGAGACCGAGGTGTTCTTCTCGGACCTCTCGCACGAGTACGTGACAGTCAACGCGGATTACCACACATGACCCGGACGAGGCAAGGGGGGCGCGGATGCGCGACGTAGGCACGCTGCTGGAGGCGCTCCCGTACATCAGGGAGTTCTACGGCCGCACGGTGGTCATCAAGTACGGCGGCGCCGCGATGGAGGACGCCGACCTGCGCGAGGAGTTCGCGCGCGACGTCGTGCTGCTCAAGTACGTCGGCCTGAACCCGATCGTGGTGCACGGCGGCGGCCCGGAGATAACCGGCTACATGGAAAGGCTGGGCCTGCCCGTCGAGTTCGTCGGCGGCCTGCGCGTATCCGACGAGAGCACCGTGGAGGTGGCCAAGATGGTGCTCGTGGGCAAGGTCAACAAGGAGATCGTCCTGCGCCTGAACCGCCACGGCCAGCCGGCGGTCGGGCTCTGCGGCGACGACGGCTCGCTGTTCCGCGTCGTCCGCCGCGCCGCGCCCGGAGGCGAGGACATCGGCTTCGTCGGCAGTATCGAGCGCGTCAACGTGGGCGTGATCGAGCACGTCGCCAGCGACTACATCCCGGTGATCGCCTCGGTGGGGGCCGACCGCGACGGGCATTCCTACAACGTCAACGCCGACGAGGCCGCGGGCGCGGTCGCCGGCGCGCTCGGCGCGTACAAGGTGATCTTCCTCACCGACGTGCCCGGCTGGCTGGGCGATCCCGCCGACCCCGCGAGCCTGATCGGCCAGGCCACAGCCGAGCAGGTGCACGAGGCGCTGCCGAGCCTCGAGGGGGGCATGCGTCCCAAGCTCGAGGCCTGCCTGGAGGCGATCAAGGACGGCGTCAGCGCCGCGCACATCCTCGACGGGCGGATCGCGCACTCGCTGCTGCTCGAGCTGTTCACGGATGCCGGGGTGGGCACCAAGATCGAAGCGGCCCCATGAGCCTGCATGCCGGCGCTGGCCGGTGTCCTCGGTCGCTCGCGTGCTACTCGCACGCCACGCTCCCTGCGTCCTTGTCCAGCTTGGCCTGCAGGCTCATGGGCGAAGGTCCCTCATGAGCCTCGCGGAGCTGCAGGAGCTCGAGCGCTCGAGCGTGATCGGCTCCTACGCGCGCATGCCGGTGGAGTTCGTGCGCGGCGCCGGCGCGCGGCTGTGGGACGACGAGGGCAACGAGTACCTGGACTTCCTGTGCGGCATCTCGGTGACGAACGTCGGCCACTGCCATCCGCGCGTGGTGGACGCGGTGCGCGCGCAGGTCGGTCAGCTGATGCACGCCAGCAACCTCTTCTACACGGAGCCGGCGATGCGCCTGGCCAGGCGCCTGTCGGAGTCGAGCCTGGGCGGCAAGGTGTTCTTCTGCAACTCGGGTACCGAGGCCAGCGAGGCGGCGATCAAGCTCGCGCGCAAGGCTCGCGCCGGGGGCGACGTGGTGGTGGTCCACGGGGCCTTCCACGGGCGCACCTACGGCGCCCTGTCGGCGACGCCGCAGGAGGCCAAGCAGGCTCCGTTCGCGCCGCTGGTACCCGGCTTCCGCGCGGTGGCCCCCGAGCCGCGGGAGCTGCGCGCGGCGGTCGACGAGCGCACGGCGGCCGTGCTGCTCGAGCCGATCCAGGGCGAGAGCGGCGTGAACGTGCTGTCCGTCGAGCTGCTGGCGGCCGCGCGCGAGGCCTGCGACGAGCACGGCGCGGCGCTCGTGTTCGACGAAGTGCAGTGCGGCATGGGCCGCACGGGCACGCTGTGGGCGTACGAGCAGACGGGCGTGAAGCCCGACGCGATGACCGTCGCCAAGGCGCTCGGCGGAGGCCTGCCGATCGGCGCGCTGATCACCGGCGAGCGACTGGCCGACGTGCTGGCGCCCGGCGATCACGGCTCGACCTTCGCCGGAGGGCCGGTGATCGCCAGCGCGGCGCTGGCCGCGCTCGACGTGACCGACGATCCCGCGCTGCTGGGGCGCGTGCGCGAGCTGGGCCAGCGGCTCGCCGCCGGCCTGGAGAGCCTGCCGCACGTCTCCAGCGTGCGCGGGCGCGGGCTGATGCTCGCGTGCGAGCTCGACGTGCCGGCGCCGGCGGCCGTCCGTCGCGCGCTGCTCGAGCAGCGCCTCGTGCTCAACGCCACCGGACCGGCCACCCTACGGCTGCTGCCGCCGCTGATCGTCACCGAGGCGGAGGTGGACGAGGCGCTGGCGCGACTCGCGCGCGCCCTGGAGGGTTGAGCGGATGCGGCGCGAGCTCGCGGACGGCTTCGAGCTGGACGACGACCCGGCGCGCATCGACGTGGACGCCGTGCACGCGTTCATCAGCGGCGAGTCCTACTGGGGTCGCGGACGCTCGCGCGAGCGCGTCGAGCTTGCGATCCGCGGCTCGCGCAGGGTGGTGGGGCTGTACCGCGACGGCGTGCAGGTGGGCTTCGCCAGGGCGGTCTCCGACGGCGTGATCGTCGCCTATCTGGCCGACGTGTACGTGCTGCCCGCGTTCCGTGGCCGCGGGCTCGGGCTGGAGCTCGTCCGCGAGATCGTCGACGGCGAGGGGGCCGGGGACGTGCGCTGGCTGTTGCACACCGCCGACGCCCAGGGCCTGTACGCGAAGCTCGGCTTCACCGAGGACCGTCCCACCTACCCGTTGATGGAACGCGGGCGCGTCCCGGGCGCGAGCGACCGTGCGACGCCGGCGCAGCCCGAGTAGCCTTCCCCGACCGTGAGCCGCGAGCACGAGATCCCGACCGCCCGGACGGCCTCCTACGAGGCCGATCCCGAGCACGTGCACCGCGTCCTGCTCCTGTACTCGGGCGGCCTGGACACGAGCGTGATGCTCAAGTGGATCCAGGACTCCTACGGCGCCGAGGTCGTGTGCCTGACCGTCAACCTCGGGCAGCCGGGCGAGGACTACGGCGTGATCGAGGGCAAGGCGATCCAGCTGGGCGCGCTCGAGTGCCACGTGGTGGACGCCCGCGAGGAGTTCGCGCGCGACTTCGTGGCGCCGGCGATCAGGGCCAACGCGCTGTATGGGGGCGGCTATCCGCTGTTCACGGCGCTCGGGCGCCCGCTGATCGCCAAGCTCGCGGTCGAGTACGCGCGCAGGACCGGCTGCGACACGATCGCCCACGGGTGCACGGGCAAGGGCAACGACCAGGTTCGCATCGAGGCGACGATCGCGACGCTCGCGCCCGAGCTGAAGGTGATCGCGCCGGTGCGCTCCTGGCAGATGGGCCGCGAGGAGGAGATCGCCTACGCGCGCGAGCACGGCATCCCGATCAAGTCCCACCCAACCCAGGGCACCGAGGCCGAAGCGCCGTACTCGATCGACGACAACCTGTGGGGGCGCTCCTCGGAGGGCCGCTGGATCGAGGATCTCGAGCACGCGCCAGACGACGACGTCTTCCAGCTCGTCACCCGGCCCGAGGACGCGCCCGACGAGCCGGAGCTGGTCGAGCTGGGCTTCGAGCGGGGCGTGCCGGTGGCGCTGGGCGGCGAGCGCCTGGAGCTGGTCGAGCTGATCGAACGGGTCGCCGGGATCGCCGCCCGCCACGGCGTCGGCATCGTCGACCACATCGAGGATCGCATCGTCGGGCTGAAGGTGCGCGACATCTACGAGGTGCCCGCCGCGGCGATCGTGCTGCCGGCCCACCAGGAGCTCGAGCGCCTCGTGTGCACGATCCACCAGAACCAGTTCAAGCCGGAGCTCGACCGTCAGTGGGCCTTCCTCGTCTACGCCGGGCTGTGGTGGGAGCCGCTGCGCGGCGACCTGGACGCGTACATGGAGCGCGTCAACGAGCGCGTCACCGGGACGATCGGCGTCAAGCTCTACAAGGGTCACGCGCGCGTGGTCACGCGCTCCTCGCCCAACGCCGTCTACGACGCGAGCCTCGCGTCGTTCTCGGAGTCCGGCGGGCTCTTCTCGCAGGCCGCCTCGCCGGGGTTCATCGAGCTGTGGTCGCTGCAGTCGCGCATGGCCTGGCGCCTGCGCAACTCGTAGGGGGGCTTGGCCTGGCGCCCGCGGGTAGCATGGTGGCGATGAACGGCGACGGCTACCGGCTCCTCGGCTTCGTGGTCTGGCAGGGCGGCAGGTGGTACCTGCGCCGGCGTGTGCCCTCGATGCGCCGGCTCGCGCTGAGAGGCGCCGGTGCGCTGGTAGCGCTCACGGTCGCGGCCGTGCTCGCCAAACGCCTGGCCAGCTGAGCGCCGGCCGTCCGGTGCGCCCTGGGCGTCCGGTCCGACCACTACCTTGGCCGTCAACGTGATGGCAGAGGGAGGCGAGACCCCGAACGGGGAACAGGGCCAGGGCCCGCCACGCCGCGGCGAGGGCGACCTGTTCGCCGAACGCCGCGCGCGCCGGGCGGCGGAGAGCGGCGAGGTCGCGCTGACGCGCCGCGCGGAGGCCGCGGAAGCCACGCTGCAGACGCTCGAACGCCATGTCGCCAGCCTGCAGCAGCGCCTGCGCGAGGCCGAGGACGAGCGCCTGCGCATGGACGAGCTGCTCGAGGCCGAGCGGGCGGCCGCGCACGAGCGCGAGCACGAGCTGCGGCGCGTCAAGCAGCGCGAGTACGCCGAGCAGCAGCTGCGCGTGGAGGCCGAGGAGCGGATGCTGAGCCTCGACCGCGAAAGCCACGTGGAGATCGAGCTGCTGAGCGCGCGCCTGAGCACGAGCGAGGACGACGCGCGCGAGCTCGCGCGGCGCCTCCAGGACCTTCAGCGCCTGCTCGCCGAGGCCGAGCAGGAGACCGCCGCCGAGCGCGCCGCGGTGCGGCGCTCCGAGCAGGATCTGCAGGCGCGCATGAGCGATCTCGAGCGGCGGGCGCTCGAGATCCAGCGTGGTCTCGACGCCGAGCGAGCCGCGCGCGAGCGCTCGGAGCGGGCGCTCGAGAGCATGCGCGAGGGACACCGCCGCATGGAGCTCCTGCTGGGGGAGACGAAGGGCATCGTCGCCCGGGTCGCCGCCGCGCTCGCGGCCGAGGATCGATCGAAGGTCGCCCGTCAGCCCGGCCAGGGCGCCGTGCCCGAGGCGCGGGGGCCCGAGATGGCCGACGCGCTGGCCGCCGCTGTCGAGCGCCTGCGCGCGCGGGCCGAGGCGGTCGCGCCGGCCGACGAGCAGACCGCCGCAGGCGCGCCCGACGCCGCCCCGCCGGCCGGTGGCGAACCCGCTCAGCCTGCCCGTGACGCGCCCGCCCAGGCCGCGCGCGTCGTGCACCGCCTGCCGGTGGCGGAGCGTCCGCCGCACAAGCACAGCATGTCCTGGTTCGCGCGGCGACGGATCAAGCGCAAACAGCGGCGCGAACGGCGCGGGCAATGATCTCATCCGCCGCCCGGGCGCCTAGCATGCAGTGCCAGTGAGCAGCGGCACCTGCGCCCATCTCCACGTCCACTCCGAGTACTCGCTGCTCGACGGCGCGTGCAAGATCGACGCGCTCGCGGAGCGCGCGGCGAGCTTCGGCCAGCCGGCCCTCGGACTGACCGACCACGGCGTGATGAACGGCGCCGTCGAGCTCTACAAGGCGTGCGCCAAGCACGGCGTCAAGCCGATCGTCGGCTGTGAGATCTACCTGGTCGACGACCACACCGCCACCGGCAGGACCGAGCGCAACCACCTGACGCTGCTGGCCGCCGACGACGAGGGCTACCGCAACCTCGTCAAGCTCTCCTCGGCGGGCTTCCTGGAGGGCCTGCAGCGAGGCAAGCCGACCGTCGACCTCGCCCAGGTCGAGCGCCACGCCGGGGGGGTGATCGCGCTCACGGGCTGCCTGGCCTCGCGCTTCTGCCAGCGCCTGCTCGACGATCGCGAGCAGGAGGCTCGCGCCCACGACGACGATCTGCTGCGCGTGTTCGGCGCCGAGAACGTGTACTTCGAGGTGCAGAAGAACGGCCTCGCGG
>JBKQHH010000219.1:0-3942 GCA_052148875.1 Solirubrobacteraceae bacterium | reverse complement strand
CGCAGACGGGCACGCCGACGATCTTCCTGTACGACGGCCATCCCGGCGGGATCGGCATCGCGCGCACGGCGTACGCGCGCTTCGAGGAGCTGTGCGAGGACGCGCGGCGCCTGATCGCCGGATGCCCGTGCGCGAGCGGCTGCCCCTCGTGCGTGCAGTCGCCCAAGTGCGGCAACCTCAACGAGCCGCTGCACAAGGCGGGAGCGCTCGCGCTGCTAGAACGGCTGCTCGCAGCCGACGCCGCTCTTACGGCGGCCGGCGGTTGTTGAAGAAACCGTGCTCAGCGCCTTCAAGACACCGATACTCGTGCTCGTCCTCGCCTGCGCGGCGCTCGCGGCGATGCTCACAGCCACGGTCCCCCCCGCGCAGGCGCCGCCGCCGCAGTCGGTCGTCTTCGAAGGACCGGGCGGACGCACGCCGCTGACGCAGTGGACGCTGCGCAAGGATCCGACAAACCGTGGCGTGTCGCTCGGCTGGCAGCGCGGCGGCTTCGCCGGCAGCACGGTCAGCGTCCCGAACGTGGTCAGCCCGACGCCGTACACGGGACACGCCGGCGGGCGCAACTACGAAGGCTCGATCGCGTGGTACCGCACCACCTTCGAGGCACCGCAGACGGGCGTGTACGCGCTGAGCTTCCAGTCGGCGAACTACCTGGCGAGCGTGTGGGTCGACGGACGCGCGCTGGGCTCGCACAGGGGCTCCTACCTGCCGTTCGAAGAGCGCGCGCGGCTCGCGGCTGGCACGCACACGGTGATCGTGCGCATCGACTGGCAGGACCCCGCGCAGCAGTCGCGCGAAGGCTTTCACCGCACGTGGTTCAACTGGGGCGGGCTGGACGGCGAGGTGGACGTGCGCCCGATCGGCGAAAGCGAGCTCTCGCAACCGAGCGTCCAGACGACGCTCGCACCCGACGCGGTTGGGCGGGATTCGATTCCGACGAATGCGACCGTGAAGGTGAGCGTGGTGGTCCACAACTATGGGCCGAGCCGCACGCTCGTGCCCGAAGGCTCGCTCGTGCACGGCACGCAGACGATCCCGCTCGACTTCCCCGCGCTGACGCTCGGGCACGACGAAGCGGTGAGCGCGACGGCGATCGCGCAGGTGCCGGCGCCGGCGCTGTGGTCGCCGACGAGTCCCAACCTCTACCAGCTGACGCTAACGGTCGGGCCGAAGACCAGCTACTACGCAAGCATCGGCCTGCGCCAGCTGGCCTGGCACGGGGGTCACGTCTACCTCAACGGGCAGCAGCTGGAGCTGCACGGCGCCTCCATCCAGGAGGACGCGCGGGGGCACGGCGACGCGCTGACGCCGGGCGACGAGAACACGATCGTGCGGGAGCTCGAGCAGATCGGCGCGAACGCGGTGCGCTCCCAGCACCCGCTGGACCCGGCGCTGCTGGAACGCCTGGACGAGGCGGGCATCCTCGTGTGGCAGGGGATCGGCCCTGTGGAAGGCGCGGGCAACTGGTACTCGACCACGCCGCGGCTGCTCGCCGAAGCCGAGCAGCAGGCGAAGCTGGCGGTGCTGGCGGAGCAACTGCACCCGTCGATCTTCGCGTGGAACCTCGTCGACGAGGTCGCCGGCAACGGGCGCGACGGCCAGGAGGTCTCCTACGTGCGCACGATCGCCCGCTGGCTGCACCAGCACGACCCCACGCGAATGGTGGCGGTCGACGTGTGGGGCGATCACCCCCCCGAACAGGCCGGAGCGCTGTACTCGGAAGTGGACGCGGTCGCAGAGACGGACTACTCCGGTTGGTATGACTATCCCCACGACAGCCCAGCCCAGCTCGCGGCCAAGATGCGTGCGCGGCTGGCGGCGATGCAGCGGACGTTCTCCGGCAAGGTGCTCGTGATCAGCGAGTTCGGCGCGGAATCGAACGGCCTGAACCCGCCGGGGAGCCCCGGCAGCTATGCCTACCAGGCGAAGCTGCTGGCCGCGCACATCGCTGTGTACGAGGCCGACCCGCATCTGACGGCGATGTTGATCTGGGTGCTGCGCGACTACCCGCTGAACCCGACGTTCGACGGGGGATCGATCCACGGAGTGCTGCCGCAGCTGAAACTGATCGAAGGCCTCAACCAGAAGGGGCTGTTCACCTACGCCGGCCAGCCCAAGCCGGGCGTGGTGAGCACGGTCGCGCGGCTGTTCAAAGCGCTGCCGACGGAATAGGCCGCCGCCGCCCCCCGGGCGATGTGTCCCCGCCGATCGGCTGTATAGCCATGGCTATACACCACCCACTTTTCGAGACTACTGCTGATTCCCCCGAGCGATCCGCCGCAGATCGATCGTCGCGTCATACAGCTTGGCGTCGACCCCCTCCTCCAACGCGACCTCCCGCAGCGGGCGCCCGGAGGCGGTGGCCTTCTTGACGATCACGGTCGCCTTGTCGTAGCCGATGGCGCCGTTGAGCGCGGTGGCGACGGCGAGCGTTCCTCCGGCAGAGGCGACGGTGCCGGCCTTGTTGACCTGGATGCCGTCGACGCACTTCTCGGCGAGCGCGCGCGTGGCGGTGGAGAGCAGGCGCAGGGACTGCAGCAGGTTGCGCGCGATCAGCGGGATGCGGACGTTGAGCTCGAACTGACCCTGCATCCCGCCGACGGTGATGGCGGTGTCGTTGCCGATCACCTGCGCCGAGACCTGCAGCACGACCTCGGGCATCACGGGGTTGACCTTGCCGGGCATGATCGAGGAGCCCTTCTGGAGCTCGGGCAGGAAGATCTCGCCGATGCCGGTGCGCGGGCCTGAGCCCATCAGCGCGAGGTCGTTCGCGATCTTGGTGAGGGAGACGGCGAGCACCTTCAGCGCGCCGGAGAGCTCGACGAGCGCGTCGCGGTTGGCCTGCGCCTCGAACGGGTCGAGCGGGGCGGCGATCTGCCGCAGGCCGGACTCCCGCTTCAGGCGCGCGCGCACCTTCTCCGCGAAGCGCGGATGCGTGTTCAGGCCGGTGCCGGTGGCGGTGCCGCCGAGCGGGATCTGCCCGACGTGGACGAGCGCGGCCTGCACGCGCTCCTGGCCGAGGGTCATCTGCGCGGCGTAGCCGGCGAACTCCTGGCCGAGGGTGACGGGGACGGCGTCCATCAGGTGTGTGCGCCCGGCCTTGACGACGTTGTCGAAGCTCTTGGCCTTCTTCGCAAACGAGCGCTCGAGCTGCTTGAGCGCGGGCAGCAGCTCGTTGTGGGCGACGTCGAGTGCGGCCAGGTGGACGGCGGAGGGAAACACGTCGTTGGAGGACTGGCCCATGTTGACGTGGTCGTTCGGGTGCACACCGTCGCCGGCCAGGCGCGCGATGACCTCGTTGGCGTTCATGTTCGTCGACGTGCCCGAGCCGGTCTGGAAGACGTCGATGGGGAACTGGCGGTCGTGCTTGCCGGCGGCGATCTCGGCGGCGGCCTTCTCGATGCGCGAGGCGCTGCGCTTGGACAGCAGCCCGAGCTCGCCGTTGACGGCGGCGGACGCGCCCTTGATGCGCGCGAGCCAGTGGATCACCGAGACCGGCACGGTCTCGCCGGAGATCGGGAAGTTCTCGACGGCCTTGGCGGTCTCCCCGCCCCACAGCTGTTGATCGGTTGGCATTCGTTCTCCTCGTCAGACTGCGCTTTCGGGGGTTGGGAACCTGCTGTGAACCCTACCCGCAGAACGCGGCGAGCTCCCGGGCGAGGCCCACGGGATCGTCGTAGGCCATCAGGAACCCGACGCTCTCGAGCACGCGCAACTGGCCATGGGGCAGCAGCGGCAACGCCTCTTCGGCCGCCGCAAGCGGATGCAGGCGGTCCTGGTCGGCCCACAGCAGCAGCACGGGCATGTCCAGTCGCGGGTAGCCCTCGAGCAGCTGCGTCTGCGCCCCGCGCGGCCAGTTGCGCGCGCACCTGGCCCACGAGCGGGCGAGGCTCGAGTTGCCGGGGACGTCGGCAAAGGCATGGCGCACGAGGTCGGCGGCGG
>JBKQHH010000218.1:0-8377 GCA_052148875.1 Solirubrobacteraceae bacterium | reverse complement strand
CGCCCGGGTGCCCCTCCGCGAGATGGTCGCGATCGACTACCTGTACGTCGCCAACTGGTCCCTCTGGACCGACATCAAGATCCTCCTACGCACCGTCCCCCACGTCCTCGGACGTAGGGGGTTGTAGCCGCTGCAGCTGCGCTCGGCCCGGAGGACGGGCTCCCGCAGTCCTGTATCATCAGCCTGGACAACCTGCGAAGCGATCTGATTCCAGTAGCCTGTGTGCTGTATGCGAACGCTTGTCCTGGATCCTCCCACAGCTGGACTCGGTCCACTGCTCGACAGCCGGCACCGATCGGGCCTTGATCGCCTCGACGAGGTCTGGGATGGTGTTCTGCACATGGTCCCCGCCCCGAGCCACGCGCATGGCTATCTCGAAAGCCAGCTCCACAGGATCCTCGGACCGCTTGCCGACCAGGCGGGTCTGGGGATGATCGGTCAGAGCAATCTCGGCGAGTCAGAACACGACTTCCGGGTGCCTGACAGCGCTCTGCACCGGCCGGGCGCCCAGGGCACGTGGCATCCGACCGCCGCCCTGGTGGTCGAGATCGTCTCCCCGGGCGATGAGACGTGGGAGAAGCTGCCGTTCTACGCCGCCCACGGGGTCGATGAGATGCTGATCGTAGACTCGCAGGAGCGCCCGGTCAGCTGGTTGGAGCTCACAGGCGGCGAGTACCGTCCGATCGAGCGCAGCGGGCTCGTCGATCTGGGAGCACAGGGACTGGCCGAGCGGCTGGACTGGCCGCCGCTCGCCAACAGCTGAAGGGCGGAAGGCCGCGGACGTGCGGTAATGCACGTCCCGTCCCGGCACGGAGTCTTACGTCCAACGCGCGCGGTTCACCGTGAGCGTGTGGTCTTGCCGGCGAGTTCCAAGACATGCTCAGGCTAACTCGGCTCGCCGATGTCGCGGTCTTTGGGATCGACCTTCAACAGCTTCACCTCGCAGTCGAGTCCCTTCACCTTCGGCCGGTCGCCGTCGGCGCAGAGAACCGACTCGATCTCGGCGTGGAGGTCTGCGGTGGCGAGGATCAGCGCATCGGGCATTGGCAGTGACCCGCGCGCGCCTCGTAGCGTTGCTGCGCGTGCCGCGACCGATCTATCGACCGGCCGGGGGGGTCCGAAAAGCTCGCCGCGCTCTGCGCCGCCTTGCGCGATGCCACTGACTGTTGAGCGCCGCTCGGCTACGCGGCCGCTCTCGGCTCCTGCGCCGTGAGCACCCGCTCATCGAAGGCGAAGCCCGCTTCCAGCGCACGGCGCACGGGGCACGTCTCGGCGACGCGCTCGAGCCTGCGGCGCTGGTCGGTGGTCAGACCGTCGGGGAGGTGGATGTCGACGGCGAAGCGCCGCGGAACGCTGTCGGGGTCGTAGTCGACCTCGACGGACGTCTCACCGAGCTCCCAGCCCCGGTTCTGCGCGTACATGGCGATCATCGTCGCGATGCACGAAGCGAGCGTCGCCGCCAGCAGCTCGTGCGGCGCCGGCCCCGAGTCGGTGCCCCCGAGGCGTTCGGGCTCGTCGGTGACAATCGTGTGGCGGCCGTTCACGTCGACCTCGTGCCTGAGGCCCTCGCCGGAGCGGTGGGCTGTCGCGGTCATAGTCATACAAGCACAGTAGCATACAACGATATAGTTGTACACTCCGGGCGGCCGCGTCGAGCCCGCTCAGCAGACGGTGCGCGGCGGAAGGTCCGCGGGGACGTCGGCGAGGTCGACGAACTCCGCGGCGAAGCCCATGAAGCGGTGCAGGTCGGCGAAGTTGGAGGCGAGCCCGAGGGAGGCGCGGATGGCGCCGCCGGACGGCAGGCCGATCGCCTGGACGTAGTCGTCGAGGGCCATGCCGTCGCTGAACTCTCCGCCGACGAGGGTCTCCCGTGAGATCGTGAACGCGACCTCGCCGGCGCCGGGGTTGCAGAAGCAGCCGGTTCGCAGGGACACGTTGTGCCGGCCGGCGACGCGGTCGACGTAGCGCTCGTCGACGATGCGCCCGTCGGGGTGCAGGAAGTTGAACGCGATCGTCGCGCCCCGCCCCTGCGAGGACCGCGGCCCGTAGACGGTGGCCGCCGGGGAGCCGTCGGAGTGCCTCAGCGCTGCGAGCGCGTCGAGCAGCCAGCCGCCGAGCTCTGCGACGCGCGTGTGGATCGTCTCGAGGCCGACGCGGTCGAGCAGGTTCAGGCCGATCTCGATCGCGGGCAGGCTCAGGTAGTTGACGGTGCCGTCCTCGAAGTGGGGGGCCCCCGGGGCGGACTGGAAGTACTGGCGCTGGACGAACGCGGCGACGATCGTGCCGCCGGAGAACCACGGGCGCTCGAGCTTGGCGAGCGCGTCGCGACGGGCGAGCAGACAGCCGACGCCGGTCGGCCACCCGAACATCTTGTAGAACGACGCGGCCACGAAGTCCGGGCGCCAGCGACCGAGGTCCAGCCGGTTGCTCGGGACGTATGCGGCTGCGTCCAGCAGCACGTCCCAGCCGCGCCCGTGGGCCTGCTCGATCCACTCCAGCGGGTGATGCACGCCTGAGAAGTTCGACTGCGCCGGGTATGAGAACAGGTTGTGGTGATCGCCCGCGGTGTCGGTCAGGTAGCGCGCCAGCAGGCTCTCGTCGACGCGCAGATCGGGCGCGACGCTCGGCACGTACGTCGTCTCGGCGCCGCGCGCGCGGGCGAACTCGCGGATGCCGTTGACCGAGTTGTGGTTGTCGAACGTCAGCAGGAAGCGATCGCCGGCGTGGAAGGGGTATGCCTCGCCGACCAGTCGCAGCGCGCCGGTCGCGTTGGGCGTGAAGATCGCCACGTACTCCTCGCCGCGGGCGCCGAAGAACTCGAGCACGCGCGCACGGGCCCGCTCCAGCAGCTCGGTGCTCAACGCCGACGTCGGGTTGATCGAGTGCGGGTTGCCGAACACGTTCTCGCGCAGCAGCCGCATGTGCTCCACCAGTTGCGAGTCCGCGTACAGACCCCCGCCGGTGTAGTCGAGGTACACGTGGCCGCCGTCGTCCAGGCGGGCGAAGTCGATGCGGCGGAGCTCGTCGAGCACGGCGGTCTCCGCATAGCGCGGATGCTCGCGCCGGAACGCGCTCTCGGCGGCTGCAAGCGATTCCCGCTCTGCAAAGACCACAATACAGTGGTATGGTAGTGATTACGCAAGCTCCTTGAACGGGCGAGTGCGCGGGAGTGTGACGATGAGCCTTCCCAGCCCCATACCGGTCGATCTCGCCGAGATGATCGCTGCGCGGCTGCGCGTGATCGGCGACCCGACCAGGATTCGCATCCTCGATCTGCTGCGCGAGGACGAGCTCACGGTCACCGAGATCACCGAACGGCTGGGCACGAGTCAGCAGAACGCGTCCAAGCACCTCGGGCTGCTGCTGCAGGCGGGCATCCTCGCGCGGCGCAAGCAGGGCAACAGCTCGATCTACAGCATCGCCGACCCCGGCGTCTACGAGCTGTGCGAGCAGGTGTGCGGCGGGCTGCAGCTGCAGCTCGCCGAGCTGACGGCGCTCCTGCCTCCTAGCTAAAACGCTACACAACAGTGTAGTTGTGATATGCTGCTCGGCATGAACGCGCTGTGCCGTCCGTTCTCGCCGCGTTCCGTCCCCTACCCCCGCCGGGAGGCAAGCTCATGAGCACCACCGCCGCGCCCCGCGCCGTCAGGCCCGCCGAAGCCGCCGCCCCGCAGCGCACGCACGTCGGCCCGATCGGCCGCCTCGGCCGCTACACCGCGACGCACTTCCGCAGGGTGCTGGTCGGCTGGCTGCTGGTCGCGGTCGTGCTCGGCTTCCTCGCGCCGCGCGTGGAGAGCGCGCTGTCGGGCGCGGGCTGGGAAGCGAGCGGCTCGCAGTCGGCGCAGGCGCGCAAGCTGATGGAACGGGACTTCGCGGGCCTCGGCAGCTACGGGCTGATGACGGTCGTGTACTCGCCGACGCAGACGGTCGGCTCCGCCGAATTCAAGTCCGTTCTCACGCGTGTCGAGGGGACGCTGCGCGCCAACGGCGCCGTGCGCACGGTGGTCGCACCGGCACCCGACGTCTCGATCTCCCGCGACGGGCACACAGCGATCGTGCAGGCGGGCGCAGCACGCGACCCCAACGAAATGGTCGCCGCCGCGGACAGCCTGAAGGGCACGCTGAAGAAGCTCTCGACCAGTGCGGTGAGCGTCAACCTGACCGGCGCGGCGGGCATGTGGTCGGACTTCAACGCCGCCAACCGCTCGGCGATGCTCAAATCGGAGGTCATCTCCTGGCCGGTGACGCTCGGCATCATGCTGCTCGCGTTCGGCTCGCTCGTCGCCGCGGGGCTGCCGCTGATGCTGACGATGGTCGGGCTGCTCGCGGCCGCCGGCTCGCTGTACCTCGGCACGCTGATCGCGCCGATCTCGATCTGGGCGATGAACTTCGCGCTGATGTTCGCGCTCGCGCTGGGGATCGACTACGCGCTGTTTCTCGTGATGCGCTTCCGTGGAGCGTTCTTCGGATCGAAGCTCGACCCGATCGAGGCGACCGCCGTGACGATGGACACCGCCGGCAAGGCCGTGCTGTTCAGCGGCGTGACCGTGCTGATCTCGCTGACCGCGGTGATGCTCGTCCCCAGCCCCGCGTTTCGCAGCATGAGCCTCGGGATCATGCTCGCCGTCATCTTCGTGCTCGCCGCGACGCTCACGCTGTTGCCCGCTGTGCTGACCAAGCTCGGGCCGAAGGTCGACAACCTCTCGTTGCCGTGGGCACATTCCGGCGAGCATCGCTCCCCGCGCTTTGCCGCCTGGGGCGAACGGCTCTGGCGCCACCCGCTCCGCTACGGCATCCCCGCGCTGGCGGTGCTGCTCGCGCTCGCCTACCCGGTCACGCAGCTGAAGACGTCGATGCCGTCGATCAAGGTCGTGCCCAGCAGCGACTCCTCGCGCGTCGGCTACAACGAGGTGCAGGCCGCGATGGGACCGGGCGCAACCGGCCCGCTGCAGATCGTCGCGTCGGCCGCGCAGGCCGCGACGGTCGCCCGCATCGCCGAGAGCGACCGCGGCATCGCCCAGGTGATCCCGACCCAGACCGGCGCCGGCGGGCTCGCGCTCGTCACGGCGATCCCCCGCCAGGACCCGTCCAGCCCAGCGGTCGGCGCGACCATCGACCGGTTGCGGGCCGAGTTGCCCGTGGGCGCTCTGCTCGGAGGCGCCGCCGCCGAAAACCACGATCTGCAGAGCCTGCTCGCCGCCAAGACCTGGCTCGTGATCGGGGTCGTGCTGGTGCTCGGGTTCCTGCTGCTGCTGTTCGCGCTGCAGGCGCCGCTGCTCGCGGCGGCCGGCGTGCTCACCAACCTGCTCGCCACGGGCGCCGCGTTCGGGGTGTCCAAGTGGATCTTCCAGGACGGCGATCTGCACTCGCTGCTCGGCTTCCAGCCGCAGGGCTTCCTCGACGCGTGGGGGCCGGTGTTCTTCTTCGCGATGATCTTCGCGATCTCGATGGACTACACCATGTTCCTGCTGTCCTCCGCCAAGGAGCACTGGGACCGAAGCCACAGCGCCAGTGACGCGATGGTCAACGGCATGGCGCACTCGGGCAGGGTGATCTTCGCCGCCGCCGCGGTGATGGTCGCCGTGTTCTTCACGTTCGCGCTCTCCGGGCCGCTCCCGCCCAAGGAGATGGGGATCATCCTCGGCGTCGCCGTGCTGCTCGACGCGGCGCTCATCCGGCTGCTGGTGCTCCCCGTGCTGCTGCGTCTGATGGGCGCCCGCGCGTGGTACCTGCCGCGGTGGGCGCGGCGCGTGCTTCCGGACGTGCGCTTCGGGCATTCGTGAGCGTCCAGTAGCCGCGTGGCGCTCGGTGGCGCCGGCAGCGACCGAGGCTCATCCCCGCCGCGAGCTCTCCCGTGCCGCCCGCCGGATCGAGAGCGCGAGCAGCCCCACCACCGCGGGCGGCATCACCCACCACGCCGACACGGAGGCGGCGGCGAGCAGCGCCGTGAGGGCGAGCGCGAGCACGACCCCGAGCGCGGTCCGCCAGTCGTCGCCGACGACGAACTCCCACACGCCCGCCACGAACGCCTGCACGCTGCTCATGCGCTCACCGTCGCTTCCTCGCCGGCCTGTGCGCCTGCCGCCACGAGCTCCTCGGCGGCAGCCGCGTCCACCGCGCGCCGCACCGTCCACGCCATCGCGATCGCCGCCACGAGGACGCCCGGGACGATCGCCAGCAGCGCCGCGTCGTCGCCCGGCCAGGCGGCGCCCGCGCCCTCGGCGCCCCAGAACATCCCGAACGAGCTGAGCATCACGCCGACCGCGAACTTCATCGTGTTCTCCGGCACCCTCGCCAGCGGGGCCCGTGCCGCGACGCCCGCGGCGGCGACCACGAGCACGGCGAGTCCCGCGGCCGCCGCCGCCAGCGGGATCCGGTGCTGATTGGCGCCGAACGTGAGCACGATGAACGCGACCTCCAGGCCCTCCAGCAGCACCCCTTTGAACGAGATCGTGAACGCATAGCCGTCGAAGCCGGCACGTCGCTCGCCGGCCGTCCGCGCCGCCTCCGTCTCCTCCCTGAACGTCTGCAGCTCGTCGTGCTTGGCCTTCAGCCCGGCCGAGCGCAGGATCGCCTTGCGCAGCCACTGCAGCCCGAACACCAGCAGCAGGCCGCCCACGAGCACGCGCAGCAGGTCGATCGGCAGCGCCGTGAGCGCCGGTCCGAGCGCCGCCACGATCGCGGCCAGCGCGACGGTCGCCGCCCCCACGCCGCTCATCGCCGAGGACCAGCTGCGCGTGGTGCCCACCGCGAGCACGATCGTCAACGCCTCGACCGCCTCCACGGCGCACGCCAGGAAGACCGAGATCGCCAGTCCGATCTCCGCGCCGCTCACGCTCTCAGGGCTCCCGGTATCGCCATGGACCTGAGGCTAGAGCAGGATGCCGAGAACACGCTGGACTTCGATGCCTGGGCGCTACTCGAGCAGATCAGGCTGCGGCGTGATGTCCGTGTGCGCCAGCTCCGCGAGTCCGCTCGAGCTCTGCCACGGACGCTTGTAGGCCGCCCAGGCCACGGCCGCGGCGAGCAGCGTCGCGCACAGGGTCCAGCCCAGCGCGGTCGTGCCGACGCCGACGTACTTCAGGCCGGAGGCGAAGATCACGAACGTGATCGCGGGCCTGACGTAGCGGTCGGGGGCGCTCGAGGACAGCAGCGAGCCGACCAGCACGGCGGGGACGCTGCCGATGATCAGCGAGGCCGTGACGCCGAACTCGACGTGCCCGAACGCGAGCGCGCCGAGCGCCGCCGCGAGCGTCAGCGGCACGGCCTGGCTCAGGTCGGTGCCGACGAGCTGGTTGGCGCCGAGCATCGGGTAGAGGAACAGCAGCAGGATGATCATCAGCGAGCCAGAGCCGACGGAGGTCATGCCGACGATCAGGCCGCCGACCATCCCGATCGCCACGGTGCGCGCGGGCCGCACGTCGATGTCGTGGACGACGCCCGCGCGCGTGCGTCCGCCGCGGCGGTCGAGGACGTAGCGCAGCACCATCGCGCCGGCGCCGAGCAACAGCGCCGCGCCGAGCGCCTGCTCGATGTTCGTCTGGGCGGCCTTGGCGTGCGCCATCAGGTGCAGCAGGTACGCCCCGAGGAACGCCATCGGCACAGAGCCGAGCACCATCCAGCCGACCAGATGCCGGTTGACCGTCCCCTTGCGCAGGTGCACCGCGGCTCCGAACGGGCGCATCACGACCGCCGCCACCAGGTCGCTGGAGATCGCCGACGACGGCGTGACCCCGAACAGCAGGATCAGCATCGGCGTCATCAGGGCGCCTCCGCCGGCGCCAGTCATCCCGACCAGGAACCCGATCACGGCGCTCCCGAGGACGATGTAGGGATCGATGTGCATGGCTTGATTCGCCGACGGAGAACGCGACTGGACCTCACGCCCTGGTCGTGGGCGCCGTCATTCGCGTGCCGTTCGAGTCGACCATCATAGCCCGTTTCTCACGTTGTGGGTGGAATTGGCCTGGATTGACACGGGACGTTTCCCTGAGGAGGTCTTGCTTTAGATCAGGATGATGTTTATGATGCGGACCTGAGTTGGGGTCACGGAGTCTCGACATCCGTTGGGGTTGATGGGCTCCCCGTCAGGGGGTCCATCAGTGGCGAGCAAGGAGGCGGGAGACGCTATGAGTGTGGATACGGGGAGTGGGGCCGAGGCGGGGGTGGTCTGGGCTCCGACGTCGCTTGCTGATTCTGCGACGACGCTGGCCGGCTCGCGGTCGCTTGCTGGTTCGCGTGGGTTTTTGGGGTTGGGGGGGGGGGTTGGTGGGTTGGGGGGGGGGGATTGCGGAGGTTCGTGGGCCGGCGGTTTGTGTGCGGCGGGATGCGTTGTTTCGTCGGTTGTTGTTGTTGGCTGATGTGGTGGCGATTGTTG
>JBKQHH010000217.1:0-29897 GCA_052148875.1 Solirubrobacteraceae bacterium | reverse complement strand
CGCCCGGGTGCCCCTCCGCGAGATGGTCGCGATCGACTACCTGTACGTCGCCAACTGGTCCCTCTGGACCGACATCAAGATCCTCCTACGCACCGTCCCCCACGTCCTCGGACGTAGGGGGTTGTAGGAACACGCCGAGGCGCACGGGCGCTGCACCGCAGCCTGTGCGCCTCGATGACGGGTTCGCCGGAGCTGTGAGCGGCTGCTCGAGCGATGCCGCCGTCACCGCGCGCCGCCGTTACGCACACGGACATCACCAGCATCGCGGTGGCAAGCCAGGCTATGGGGATGGCGATCAGGAGCATGTTGGCCGTCGTGTGGAACTGAGTCGTTGTCCACTCCTCCCATCGACAGCGATCGCCCAAACTTGAGTCCGCGCCCGACCGGCGCGGCCGGCCGTTCGCCGCGGGACGCCCGGTTTTCGACCGATGACCCTCGGGTATCATGCCGGCGATGCTCTTCATCGCCACGGTGCACTACAGGTCCCCGCGGTGGATAGAGATTCAGACGAGGTTCCTGCGCGAGCACATCTCGGTTCCGTATCAGACCTGGACCTCGCTCGAGCGGATCGACCCCTCCTACGCGGTTCACTTCGACCGGGTGATCGAGCAGAAAGGCCTGCACGCCGCCAAGCTGAATCATCTGGCGATGGAGATCTGCCACGTGGCGTCCGCGGACGATCTGCTGATGTTCCTGGACGGTGACGCGTTCCCGATCGCGGACCCCATGCCCCTGATCGCCGATGGCCTGGCGAAGGCGCCTCTGCTCGCCGTGCGCAGGGCCGAGAACGTCGACGAGCCGCAGCCTCACCCGTGCTTCTGCGTGACCACCGTGGGAACGTGGCGCCGGCTGTGTGGCGACTGGAGCGCCGGTTACACCTGGCGCGGTACGCGCGGTGGGCCGACGTCTGATGTCGGTGGCAACCTGCTGCGCCGGCTCGAGCTCTCGCAGACGCCCTGGGTCGAGGTGCTGCGCTCCAATCGCAGGAACCCCGATCCACTGTATTTCGCGATTTACGGGGACACCGTGTACCACCACGGCGCCGGCTTTCGCACCGGTGAACTCAGTCCCGCGCATCGTGCCGGATCGCCGGAGCCGATGCGGCTGTCCGGCGTGCCGGGACTGCGCTCGGCGATGCGCCTCGTAAATCGGGAGCGCTGGCGCCGGTGGGAACGCGAGGTGGCACGGCGCCATCTGCGCCAGTCACAGGAGATCTACGACAGGATCCAAGCGGGCGGCTCTGACTGGTTGTCCGAGCTCATGTGACCGCGCCCCCGGCCACGAGGCGCTCGAGCGCCGTCGAGATCTGCTCGCACACCACCTCGGGCGCGAACAGTCGCTCCGCCTCATCGCGCGCTGTCGCTCTCATCCGGGCAGCGTCCGTCCTCACTCGATCGAGCATCTCCACGATCGCCGTGGCCATCGCCTGCGCGTCCCCCACCGGCACCTCGGCGGCGACCGACCTGTCCACGCGCTCGATCGCGCCGACCTCGCTCGTGCCGATCACGGGAACGCCCGCCGCCAGCGCCTCGGCGACCGTCAACGCAAACGGCTCGTATGAGCTGGCCTGAACCAGGACGTCGCTGCCCGCGAGCTCCGCCGGGATCTCCGATCCGGGGACGGAGCCCGCGTATTCCGCGTTCTCGGGGGGCAGGTCCTCGAGCAGCCTCGTGTAGTCCGACCACAGGCTCGGCCCTCCCACCACGCGGATTCTCACCGGCACCTCACGTTCGCGCAGCGTCTTCGCCACGGCGACGATCGTCTCGATGCCCTTGCGCGCGACGATCCGTCCGAGCACGAGCACGACCGGCGGGTCGCCGAGGGGTCGATCCGCCGGGGTGAACCGCTCGAGGCGCACGGGGTTCGGGGCGACGACCGTGGCCGCGATCGGAAAGCCGTAGTCTCGCACCAGGTGATCGCGAAACACGCCGCTGATGCACACCAGCAAGCTGGCGCGGCGAATGCTCCTGCGCTGCAGGAGCGCACGCAGCAGCATGATCGCCACGACGACCGCGAACCTGTGGCGCGGCTGGCATTGCAAGCTCAGCCGGCGCTCGGCCAGCAGCGATCTCAGCTCGCCGGCGCTGTGGGTCTCCGGGTGGATCACAAGCGGCACCGTTCGTGTGAGATGTGACGGCACGGCGAGGCTCTCGATGCTCGAGAACTGGTAGACGACGTCGTAGGGGTCCTGACGGTGCCTGCGCAGGATCTGCTGGCGCAGGCGCACGGAGGCGAGCGCGCGCGCGAACATGCCGCTGGCAAGCGCTGTGATCCGCGTGCGGCTGTACCAGCGGTCCCACTGCCACTCCGCCGTTCCCCACGTGATGGTGACGTTCCCGTCCTGCGCAAGGCGGTCCGGGATGTCCTGGCCCGATGAGGGATAGAAGCAGTCGATCCGGTGCCCGCGCCGCGCGAGACCGTGCAGCAGCTCCGTGGCGACACCGGGGACACCCCCATCCGCCCCCGGGGCGGGTCCGAGCCATGCTATGTGAAGCGGTCTGGCGGACACCGCCGCGCACCCTACCTACGGGACCCGTGCCGCGTGCGCGCCGGGCGATTCACCCTTTGTCTGGAGCATGCGAGTCACCTCGGCGGCCAGGCGGCGCTGGAAGGCGGCCACCGAGAAGCGCTCGGCGTTCGCCACCGCGCGCGCGGGGTCGAAGTCGAGATCGTCGATGCTCTGGATCGCGCGCACGAAGGAGTCGACGTCTTCCAGGTTCGCCAGGCGGCCGGTCTCTCCGTCGAGCACCGTCTCCAGCGCCCCGCCCGCCGCCGCGGCGATCACGGGGCGCCCGGCCGCCTGCGCCTCGACCGCGGTGATGCCGAACTCCTCCATGCTCGGTACCACCACCGCGCGCGCGCCCGCGTACAGCTTTGCGAGCTCCTCGTCGCTGACGCGCCCGAGGAACTCGGCCTCCGGGTAGGCCTCGCTGAGGACGGCGTGGTCGGGTCCCGAGCCGACGACGCGGATCGGCGCGCGCGCGCGCCGGGCGGCCTCGAGCGCGACGTGCAGGCGCTTGTGGCGAACGATCTCCGAGACGACCAGCAGCCAGTCGCCGGGCTCGCCCGGCGAGAAGCGGTCCGTCTCCACCGGCGGATGGATGATCGGGGCGTCGCGGCCGTAGTAGCGCGCGATCCGCGCGCGGCTGAGCTCGGAGATGGCGATGTAGGCGTCGACTCGACGGCTCGCGGAGAGGTCCCAGCGGCGGATGCGGCGCAGCTGCGAGCGCAGCAGCGGGCGCAGCAGGGGCGAGGTCTCGCCGAGGGCGCGCTCTTCCTCGTACCAGGCGTATCGAAACGGCGTGTAGCAGTAGCAAACGTGCAGCGCCCCCGCGGGGGCGCGCACCCCGTGCGCGAATGCGCTGCTGCTGCTGAGCACGACGTCGCACGCCGGAAGTTCCAGCTGTTCGATCGCCCACGGGTAAAGCGGCAGCAGGCGTCTGAAGGTTCCCTGGCCGACGCCCAGGCGCTGCAGCGGGGAAGTGGTGATCGAGCGGTCCGCGAAGCGACCGTCGGTTCCCTGTTTGTCGTAGAGCAGGGTGAAGATCGGCGCCCGCTCATACAGCGCTGCGATCGCCGCGAACGTCCGCTCCGCGCCGCGCATCACCAGCAGGTAATCGTGAGCGAGCACGACGCGCTCGTCGAGCTTCGGCTGGATATCAACGTCCTGTTCTGTATCTGGCATGACAGATGTGTACTGGATGGGACAACGGCGGCGGCTGACCAAGGGTACCCTGCTGCGCTCGCGCTTCCGGCCGCTCGCGTGCACGGTGCGCATACGGTCACGCCTTGTGTATGTTTCGCCGATGCCGGACACGATGCTCCGGGCCTTCGGCTGGAGGCCCCTGCTGATCCACGGCGATCCGTGCGTGCTGGATCGGTGGTTGTGGCTCCGGCGCCATCTGCGCAGGGGAAAGGTGAGGACGTTCGACGCCGGGTGTGGTAACGGCGGCTTCAGCATCTACGCGGCGCGCGCCGGAAACGAGGTGGTGGCGGCCTCGTTCTCGCCGCGCGAGCAGGAGGACGCCCGCCGCAGAGCCGAGATCGTCGGAGTCGCCGGGATCGATTTCCGCACGCTCGACCTGCGTGAGATCGAGCGACATCGCGGTTCGCTGGGCAGCTTCGACCAGATCATCTGCTTTGAGACCATCGAGCACGTCAGCGACGACGAGGGCCTCGTGCGGTCTCTGGCGGCCATGCTCGAGCCCGGCGGGCAACTGCTGCTGAGCACGCCGTTCGACGGCCACCACCCCCTCTTCTCCGAGGAGCGCCACCCGAGCGCCGAGGAGGACGGCTCTCACGTCCGCTACGGATACTCACAGCAGCGGCTGCGGCAGATCGCGCAGGGCGCGGGTCTGGAGGTGGCGGACGAGGGCTTCATCAGCGGCGTGGTGTCGCAGAAGCTGACCGACCTGATGCGGAGGCTGACCGCGCGCTTCGGGCTCCCGGCCGCCTGGGCGCTGGTGCTTCCGCTGCGCCTGCTCGTGATCTTCGACCGGCCGCTGAGCAGGCTGTTGCGCTATCCGTATTTGAGTGTGGCGCTCTGTGGCGTCAAGCGCGCATAGGAGCAGAGCGTGCGCATGCTCATCACGGTGCCCTGGGGGCATCGCCTCGGCGGCGCCGAGGCGATGCTCAAGGGCGTGCTCGACGGAGCCGGCGAGAGCGGGCACGAGCTGGAGGTCGTGTTCTTCGAGCCCGGGCCGTGGCCGGAGGAGCTGAAGGAGGCCGGCCTTCGCGTCGAGGTGATTCCCGCCGGCCGCCTTCGCGAAGCCCACAGATGGCTCGCGACGGTCGTCAGGCTGGCGCGGCTGTTCCGCGCTCGCCAACCGGACCTGATCCTCAACTGGGCGGCGAAAACACAGCTGTATGGCTCACCGGCCGCGGTGCTCGCGGGCATGGCCGACCGGGTGGTGTGGTGGCAGCAGGCGATTCCGAGGCGCAGCTGGCTCGACGGCTGCGCGACCCTGCTGCCCGCCACCGCGATCGGCTGCTATTCGCACGCGGCCAGTCGTGCGCAGGCGCGCCTGTTTCCGGCGCGACGCACGTTCGTGGTCAACGCCGGGTCGCCGATTCCCGACACTGACGCTGGCGGGGCGCCGCTCGAGCTGCCCACGGACGTGCCGATCGTCGGCCTGGTGGGGCGCCTGCAGCCGTGGAAGGGGCAGGACCGGCTGCTGCGCGCTCAGGCGATCCTGCGCGACCGCGGCCACCGGATGCACCTGGTGATCGTGGGAGGCGACTCCTATGGGCTGTCGCCCGAGTATGCCGCGTCACTGCAGCCGCTCGTTCGCGAGCTGGGTCTCGGCGATGCTGTCACGATGACCGGAGAGGTGCCCGACGCGGGCCCGTACATCGAACAGATGGACATTCTCGTCAATGCTTCCGACCCGGAGCCGTTCGGGATCGTGATCCTGGAGGGGATGGCCAGAGGGGTGGCGGTGGTTGCGGTCAACTCGGGCGGTCCCGCCGAGTTCGTCGAGGACCGGCGGACGGGCATGCTCGCGCGCTCGGGCCGGCCGGAGGACCTGGCGGACGCGCTGGAACCGCTGTTGCTGTCATCCGAGCTGCGCGAGCAGATCGGCGAGGCCGGCCGCGAGCGATACCTGCAGGAGTACACCGATGCCGCCCTGCGCAAGCGGTTCTTCGCGCGCTTCGAGGAGATACTCCAAGGCAAAGCCCGCGGTGGCTGAAATCCAGCGATCGGCGAGCGGCTTGCCCGACGTCACGATCGTCGCGCACGACATCGGCGCCGTGGGGGGTATGGAGCGCCAGCTGACCGCGCTCATCCTGGGGCTCCGCCGGCTCGGCCACCATGTCACGGTGATAGCTCGCACGTGTGAGCTGCCGGCGGGCTCGGGCGTCGCCTTTCACCGCGTTCGCGCACCGGGGCGCCCATTTCTGCTGGCGTATCCGTGGTTCATGGTGGCGGGCTCGCTGGCTGTGCGCCGGTGGCGTCGTGGAGTGGTTCAGGTGACCGGCGCGATAGTCCTCAACCGCGTCGACGTCGTCGCCGTGCACTACTGTCACCAGGTGGGGCCGGTCAATCCCAGCCGCTCCACGCGGCTGTTTCGCGCACAGGTGAGAATGGCCGGCATTCTCAAGCGGCTCGGTGAGCGCCTGTGCTTCGACAGCAACCGTGCGAGCGCCTTCGTGTGTGTCTCCGGTGGGGTGGCCGAAGAGATGCGTGAGCATTTTCCCAAGCTCGCCGAGCGCGTTCTCACGATTCACAACGGCATCGACACCGACACCTTCGCGCCCGGAGCGCGGAGCGAGGACGCGCATGCGATGCGCGCAACGCTCGAGATCCCGGATGGTGCGCTGCTCGCCGTGTTCGTGGGCAGCGAGTGGGAGCGCAAGGGCCTGGAGCCGGCCATCCGCGCGCTCGCCCTGACCCCCGCGTGGATGCTGATGGTCGCCGGAGCCGGCGAGCGGACCCGCTACCAGGAGCTCGCCGAGCAGCTCGGGGTGGGGGAGCGGCTGCGCTGGCTGGGAGTCACAGCCGACGTCGCGCTCGTCTACCAGATGGCCGACGCCTTCGTCCTGCCTTCGAGCTACGAGACCTTCTCGCTGGTCACCTTCGAGGCCGCCGCGAGCGGCCTGCCGGTGCTCGCCACGCCCGTCAGCGGCGTGCGCGAGCTGATCGAGGACGGGCGCAACGGCTATCTGATCGGCCGCGATCCGCGGCTGATCGCCGAGCGTCTGACGGGACTCGCCGCCGACCCCGAGCTCAGGAGCCGTCTCGGGCGCGCCGCCCGCGAGTCGGCCCTCGCCTTCTCCGTGCAGCGGATGGTCCTCGAGCACCACGAGCTGTATGCGCGGCTGGCCGACCAGCGCCGGCGGGCGTGATCGATTGCGCTGCTGGCGAGATCCCGCTCGTGTCGAGCTTCAGCGCGGCGCGGTGCGAGTCTGAACGGCGTTGACCAGCAGTCGCTCGAGCGCATCGGTCGCGGCGGGCACCGAGAACAGCCGCTCGACCGCCGCGCGCCCGCTCGCCGCCAGCCGCTCGCGAAGCTCCGGCTGCTCCCTGAGCGTCGTCAGCTGGGCGGCGAGCGCGTCGCGATCGCCCTCGGGGAAGATCAGTCCTCCTCCGGTCAGCCGTATCAGCCAGGGGATCTCGCCGGAGTCCGAGCCCACCACCGGCACCCCGCACCACAGCGCCTCCACGATCACCCGTCCGAACTGCTCCTTCCACGTCGGTGTGGTGCGCGAAGGCAGCACGAGCACGTCGAGTCGCGCGTAGCCGGTCGCCATCTGATCGTGGCTGAGGCCGTCCAGGACGCGGACGTTCGAGCCGGGGATCGGCTGTCCCTCCAGTTGCGCCCTCAGCTCACCGTCGCCGATCAGGAGCAGCTCCGCGGGCGCGCTCAGCGTCCGCACCGCGGCGAGCAGATCCATCAGTCCCTTGCTCTCGACCAGCCGGCCCGCGTAGCCCACGGTGAAGGGACGCTCCGCGCGGGTCACCGGAATCTGGGGCCAGGCGGGAACCGCCGGCGGGGCGAGACCGACCTCGCCGCGTGCGCCCCAGCTGCGCACGAGTTGCGCGGCGGTGTCCGAGCGGGCCGCCACGAACGCGGCATCGCGCAGCACGCGAGCGCGCAGCCGGCGGACCGGGTAGGGCAGGCGCCTGTCGATGTTCTCATAACACTGGACGCCGAACGGTATTCCCAGCCTCCCGAAGGCAAAGCTCCACTGCGCCGCGGGCAACGAGAACGGCTCGGCCTCGACGAATCCGACCTCCGGATCCGACCTGCGGGCCTGTGAGCGGCAGCTGGTCAGGTAGAAGTGCCGCTGCGGGCGCCCCGCAAATGCGACCCGTGTCGGACGCAGGGCGTCCTGCATGCCCTCGAGCGCCTGCGGCCTCACGGGGCCGGCCGAATACGAATGGCGCCAGCGGCTCGGCACCACGATCGTGACCTCCCATCCGCGTCGCGTCAGCTCACGGTAGACCTCCTGGTTGACGCTGACGACCGCCGGGTGGCTGACGACCAGGAGCCTGCGGCCGCGGCTCGGCAGCGGCGCGCGCATGTCCGCATCGTTGCATTCGTTGCTTGCGGACATGGCTCTGGGACGTTATATCCTGTGGCTACCGCATTCCTAGGAGGGCGGGCTAGGAAGGCCGGCCGCCCGGGCCATCAATGGGCAAAGAGTCGATGAACACTACGACGACCGACGCAGCCAGCATCTTTGCCCCGCTCTGGAAGCGGAAGTGGCTGATCCTCGCCGTGGGAGTCCTGGTCGCGGCGGGGACCTACCTGTACTACCAGGGCAAGCCCTCCGTATACACCGCTTCGACGCAGCTCTACCTCGGCGCCACCGCCGAACAGCAGGCGGCGGGCGGCGTCTCGGGCAAGGGCGCGTCCAAAAGCTCGCTGTCCGATCAGGCCGGGCTGATCAACTCCGGGATCATCGGCGAAGCCGTGCGCAAGCGCCTGCGCAGCGAAGGCAACCGTCTCGCGGCGCGGGGGAAGGCGAAGGCGAAGGCGAGCGGTCAGGGCGAATTCATCACGATCTCGACGGAAGCGCGCACCCCCAAAGCCGCCGTGGCGCTGGCGAACGCCTACGCCAAAGCGTTCATCAAGCGCCAGCACGAAAACTACCGCCGAAACGTCAAAACCGAGATCGCGAACGAGACCGAGCAGCTGCGGAGGATCGAACTGGCGTCGGCGGCGAGCACCAAGGGCAAGGGGTCCAAGAAGTCGTCCAGCGCCTCGGCGACGCTTCAGACCGCGAGCCTGGCGAGCAAGATCAATCAGCTCGAATCGACCCTCGCGACCTACACGGGCGCGGAGCAGGTCAGCCATGCCACGGCCAGCTCGCTGCCGATTTCTCCGAAGCCGAAAAAAAGCGCGATCTTCGGATTCGTGCTGGGCATCGTGCTGGCGGCGATCGCGGCGTACACCCTGAGCCGATTCGACCGCCGCCTGCGCTCGCTCGGCCACATCGAGTCGATCTTCGGAGCCCGGATCATCGCGGCGCTGCCCGCGGTCAGGTCGCCCGTCGCCCGTCCCGACGGTCAGCGCGCGCCCGCCAAGTCGCTGCTCGAGCCACTCCGCCGCCTGCACACGACGCTCGAGCTGCAGGACGTGCTCGAGCGCCGCTCCGAGGGCGGTCCTCGCACGATCCTCTTTCTCAGCGCCGACGGCGGCGACGGCAAGTCGACGCTCATCGCCAACCTCGCCCGTGTCCAAGCCGAGGCGGGTGAGAGGGTGGCGATCGTCGAGGCCGACTTTCGCCGGCCCGTCCAGGCCAGGCTGCTGGACGTGAACGGCCCGTACGGGCTCGCGGACGTGCTCACCGGGAAGATCCCCGTCGGCGAGGCGCTGCAGAGCGTCGTCACGGCTGCGTCCGTCGGCGTCGCAGCCGACTCGGCAGAGCCCCTCGGCGGCGTTTCGACGGTGGTCGAGGCAAGCGACACCGGGTCGGTATCGGTGCTCGTGGGCGGTGGCACCATCGCCAATCCGCCCGCGCTGCTGGCGCGTCCGGAGATGAGCGAGATGCTGCGTTCGATCGCCGACGAGTTCGACTACGTCCTGATCGATGCGCCGCCGCCGCTGGAGGTGAGCGACGTCATGCCCCTGCTCCCGGTCGTGGACGGCATCGTCACCGTCGCGCGCGTCGGGCACACCCGCGACGTATCCGCCCAGCGACTCGCGCAGCTCCTCGGGAGCACGGCAAGCGCGCCACTGCTCGGAATCGTCGCCAACTGCGTGCCTCGGAAGGACATCGAACGCTACGGTTTCGCCTGGGCGCCCACCGCGCCGAGGCGGCGACGCAAGCTCATCGGCTGATGAGCGCCTTCCTCGCACGTCCGCTCGGTCCGCTCGGGGGCACGCATCCGGATGTGCTGAATCGGCGCATACGCGAGCTTCTGCTGATCGGCGCCAGTGGCGCGATCCCGCTGGCCGTCGCGCTGGGCATCAGCGTGGAGGTGGCGCATCCCAGCCTGTTGCTGCTGCTCGCCCTCACCGCCGGCGGGCTGGGCGTCGTGGCGCTGATGACCAGCGAACGCTACCCGCTGACGGTCACGCTCGTGGCGCTGTATCTCGGCTTGCTCGAGGGACCGCTGAAGCTCGGTACCGGGGCGCATGCGGAGGCATCGGTCATACGCGACGTGCTGATCTTCTCGGTCAGCCTGGGAGCGGTCCTGCGCCTGGTCGTGAAAAAGGAACGCGTGATGCTGCCGGCGATGTCGGCGTGGGTGATCGGCTTCGTCGCGCTCGTGGTGGTCGAGGCCTTCAATCCGAGCACGCATGGAATTCTGAAGGTCCTGGGTGGCTTCAGGCAGCAGCTGGAGTGGGTGCCGTTCTTCTTCTTCGCCTACACGATCATGCGCTCGAAGGAGCGTTTTCGCAAGCTCTTCCTCGTGTTGGGGGTGATCGCTCTGGCGAACGGCGTGGTGAGCACCTACCAGTCGAGGCTCAGCCCGACGCAGCTCGCCAGCTGGGGCCCCGGCTACAGGGAACTGGTGTACGGCACCATCGAACAGGGCGAAACCAGCGGGCGCGGCGGGCGAACCGGCCTGGCCGGTCGGACCTTCGTCAGCGAAGGAGTGTCGCGGGTGCGTCCGATGGCGCTCGGAACGGACGCCGGATTCGGCGGTGGCGTCGGCGTGGTGGCGCTGCCCGGCATCATCGCCCTGCTTGCCATCGGGCGCCTGCGCCGACGATGGCCGGTCCTGCTGCTGTGCGCGGGGGCGCTGCTCGCCGTGACCACCGGACTCGGGCGCACGCAGGTCGTCGGTGCGGTCGTGGCCGTGTTCAGCTTCGCGCTGCTGTCCTTCAGCGCCGGTCAGGTCAGCCGGGCCCTGCTTGCGCTGCTGGGCGTGCTGGTGCTGGCGCTGCCCCTGGGCGCGGTGCTCGTGTCCGCTGAGGGCAGCGGGACGTTCTCCCGCTACGCCGAACTCGCTCCCGGCAGCGTGGCCAACGCGAAAGACAAAAAGACCGCGGAATACGCCGCCATGCCGCACCAGATCGAAGCCGCGCCCTTCGGCGTCGGGCTCGGGACCGTCGGCTCGGCGGCCGGCTTCGGGGGGAAGGTGAGCGAAACGCTGGAAGGCCATGGTGTCGGCGCCGCGACCGTGTGGAAACTGATCCTCGACGAACTCGGGCTCCCGGGGCTGCTGCTGTGGATCGCGTTCTTGATCAGGCTGCTGGTGCTCGCCCTGCCCGGGCTGCGGCGCATCCCGGACTTCGAGCTGCGCCTCGACCTGGCGGCCGTGTTCGCGTCGTTCATCGCGTTCATCATCATGGGATTCTCGGGGCCGACGATGACGAGCGCGGCGCTTGGCCCCTTCTTCTGGTTCACGGCGGGCATCGCCGCGTACTGGTTCGCGGGCCCAGGGCGCACCGCGCTGCGCGCGTCGAGCATCCCGGCGGCCGGCATCCCGACGGCGAGCGTCGTCCCGGCGAGCGCGTGATGGGCACGACCCATGACGGCATTCCGGCCAGCCCGGAGCGCGCGAGCGCGGCGGTGACGGCTGACGCCGAGCCGTCGCTCGCGCTCGCCGGTGGGCAGCGGCCTCCCGACTTCTTCATCGTGGGCCAGCCGAAGAGCGGCACCACGGCGCTGTACGAGATGCTGCGCCGTCATCCGCAGATCCACATGCCCGACCGCAAGGAGCCGTGGTATCTGGCGAGCGAGTTGCACGAACGCACGCCGCCACGGCCCGGCGGAACTCCCCAGACCGTCGAGGAGTACCTCTCCTGGTTCGAGGGAGCGCGGCCGGACCAGCGGATCGGCGAGGCCAGCGCCCTCTACCTGTGGTCCCGCACCGCCGCCGAGCGCATCGCGCAGCTGCAGCCCGACGCGCGGATCATCGCGATCCTGCGTGAGCCCGCCAGCCTGCTGCGTTCGCTGCACATGCAGTTCGTGAAGACCTACGTGGAGACCGAGAACGACTTTCCCCGGGCGATTTCGCTCGAGGGCGCCAGGCGCGAGGGCCGCCATCTCTCGCCCCACAGCTACTGGCCACAGGCGCTGCTGTATTCGGAGCACGTGCGCTACGTGGAGCAGCTGCGCCGCTTCCACGATCTATTTCCAGCGGAGCGGGTGCTGGTGCTCATCTACGACGACTTCGAGGCAGACAACGAAGCCACCGTGCGCGCGGTGCTGCGTTTCCTGGACGTGGACGACACGACTCCGATCGAGGCGATGCAGGCGAACCCGACGATGGGCGTGCGCTCGCAGCGCCTGCACGAGCTGGTGCACGCGGTGTCGGTCGGCCATGGACCGGTCTCCCGTGGGGTGAAGGCGGCGATCAAGGCGCTGACCCCCAGGGGCCTGCGACGCAGCGCACTGCATGCGACTCAGCGCAGCGTCGTATACCGTGAGCCGCCCGAGCCCGACGAGCGCTTCATGCTCGAGCTGCGCCGCCGCTTCAAGGGAGAGGTCGTCGCGCTGAGCGAATACCTGGGGCGCGATCTGGTCGGCCTGTGGGGCTATGACAGCGTCGAGTGAAGCCGCGGTCGATGCGCAGCGCTCGCCGCTGAGAGCTCCCGACTTCTTCATCGTCGGGCACGCGAAGAGCGGCACCACCGCGCTGTATGAGATGTTGCGTCCCCATCCGCAGATCTACATGTCCCACGTCAAGGAGCCGTGGTTCTTCTCGACCGACATGGAGCCTCGCTTCAACCCCTGGCGCACGGGCATCGCGCCGCAGACGCTGGAGCAGTACCTGGCGCTGTTCGCGGGCGCGCAGCCGGGGCAGCGCGCCGGCGAGGCGTCGTCTTCGTACCTGTGGTCGCGCACCGCCGCGCGCGGCATCGCGGAAGTCCAGCCGAATGCGAAGATCATCGCGATTCTGCGCGAGCCGGCCAGCTTCCTGCGCTCGCTGCATCTGCAGCTCCTGCAGAATCACGTCGAGGTGAAGAAGGAGCTTCGCAAGGCGATCGCCCTGGAGCAGGCGCGGAGCGAAGGGCGCCACATTCCGCGCCGCTCCCACCGACCCCAGATGCTCCAATACTCAGACCATGTGCGCTACGTCGAGCAGCTGCGCCGCTACCACGATCTATTTCCAGCGGAGCAGGTGCTGGTGCTGATCTACGACGACTTCCGCCGCGACAACGAGGCCGCTCTGCGCACGGTCCTGCGCTTTCTCGAGGTCGACGACACATGGCCGGTGAACGTGATGGACACGAACCAGTCGGTCCTCGTGCGCTCCCAGCAGCTCGATGATCTGGTGCACGCGGTATCCGTGGGAAGGGGCCCCGTGACAGTGGCCGCGAAGGCCGCGATCAAGGCGCTCGCACCGCGCGATCTGCGGCGCAACCTGCTCGAGTTCACCCGGCGGCGGATCGTGCAGGGCGAGCCGCCTGCGCCGGACGAGCAGTTCATGCTCGAGCTGCGCCGCCGCTTCAAGGGCGAGGTGGTCGCGCTGAGCGAGTACCTGGATCGCGACCTGGTGGCCCTGTGGGGTTACGACACCGTCGACTGAGTCGGCGGGCGCAGGGGAAAAACCTCGAAGTACCGGTCGATCGGGAACGCGCACACCGCTTCGATCGCGGCGCGCCTGAGCTCCACATCGCTCGCCGCCAATCGCGCGGCGGCCCGGTCATACGATGGGAGACGGCTTGCGCGATCGGTGAACGCCCGCAGGAGCGGAGGGCTGAGGTGCAACGCCGCGATCCGCAGCCGATCGTGCAGCCGCCCGGCGTCGTCGGCGCCATCCTCGTCCGGGCTCTCGGCCCAGGCCTCGACCTGCGGGACGATGCAGCAGCGGAAGCCCATGCGCCACAGGCGCACGCTCAGCTCGGCGACGGCGGCGCACGCCGAGTCGAAGTTCTCGTCGACGCCGCCCGCCGCGGCGAGCACCCCACGATCGTATACGCAGTGGGCGGCGGACAGCAGAGCCGCCGGAACGAGCGTCTCCGTGGTCTCGCCGGCGACGAAGCCCGAGGTCAGATCCTCGTCGGCGAAGGCCCGGCCGAAGTGGCGCAGATCGGGACAGGAGTCGAAGCGCATCGCCGGCCCGACCGCGGCGACCGCGGGGAGCGCGAGCGCCTCCGTGACGTGTGCGTACCACGGGTCACAGCGCAGCACGCCGCCGGTCGTGAGCAAGACGATGCGGCCGCCGGCCGCCTTGACGCCGAGCGCCAGTGCCTCGGCTTCGCTCGGCGGCCGATCGCAGTCGATCTGGCGCAGCGAGACCTCGTGAAGGCGACTCCAGGCGCCGGCGTCCTCGTCGCCGGCTCCGGCTCCGGCGATGAGGACCTCGCTACCAGCCGGCAACGTGGCGCCGAGGGCCAGTACCGACGCCTCGTCGGTGCTCGCGCCACTGCGCGCGACGACGACGGAGACCGGCGGCCGGGAGGCTTTGTCGCGATCCCCGGCTCCAGATGCGGGGGTGACGAGATGCGCGGGCAGGCCGGCCAGGCTTGGCTTGCGGCCTCGTCGGCGCGCGATCTCTCTGAAGATCTCCGCGGTTTCGGGTGTCTCGGCAGGCAGAGCGGGCGGGACATAGGACCGCTGCACGGTGAACGCGCTCGCGGCGCCGGCGAGCGCCACCTGCTCCGCCGAGATCAGCGGCCCGGGCCGCAGGTCGCTCCACGATTGGTGACTGTTGCGCAGACCGTCCGTGGCGAACGCCCCGACCGCCACACTGTCGACGGCGCGCGTCTGGAACCCCAGTTCGCTCATGAACGCGACGACGCGCTCGCACCAGGCCACCGGATCGGCCAGCACGCCGTCATACGTGCACACCATCAGCGGTCGACCGGCCGCGCCGAGCATCGCTTGACGCGTATAGCGCTCCCACAGCGCGAGACTGAGCAGCGGCGTGCACCCATTGCGGCGGGCGAGCGAGTCGCTCACCTCGAATGGATGGCGCACGACGAGCACGTAGGCGACCCGCTGCTCGAGCACCGCGGACCAGAACGGCAGCAACACGCACGTGCGCGGATCCTTCCACACCCACGGTCGTTGGGGATGCGCGTCCTGGAGCGTCGCGAGCGCGTCGGAAGCGTGCCGGCGCAACAGCAGCGAAACGTCCTTAGAGCCCAGCAGCGGCGGGCAGAACCAGGTCCCGCCGAGCTCGCCGAGGAGTCGATCGTTGAAGCGAACGAGCGACTTGGACTCCCAATGGCCGCGTGGGTTCCTGGCGCCGCCGACGAGCAGGTCGTCGTGGCGGCAGAGCGACAGACCGAGCAGGCTGACGAGTCGGGTGATCAGCGAGGTCCCGCTGCGGTGCATCCCGAGGATGACCACCCCTTCAGGAGAGGGCGCGGCGGGCTCGACGCCGGTCAACGAGCGTCTGCGAGATAGGCGAAGTTCGGCCACAGGCGAACGTCGACCTCGGGGAAGGACTCGATCAACCGCACCATTTCGTCGTGATAGGCCTGCACATACGCGGCTCTCGTATCGGCGTCGAGCACCGGCTTCTCGGGCTGGTGTCCGGGATGGGCGCCCAGCTCAGGTGTGAAATCGATGTCCCTGAGACCGATGAACTCGAACGTCCGGCGCAGCTCCGCCTGCGGTTCACGTGTACAGCGCTCGTACTGCAGGATCAGGATTCGAGAACGGTCGAAATGGCGGAGCAGCCCGGTGAGCTGAGCGTGGTAGAAGCCTCGCACGAAGTGCTCGAGCTGTGCGTAGCGGCCGAGCGGTGCGCCGCCACCGCTCGCCACGGCGATGTCCAGCTGCAGACCCGACAGGTATCGCTCGACAGGATCGCGCAGGAGCACCAGCAGGCGAGCATCGGGAGCTGTGGCGGCAAGCAGCCGCGGTATCCAGGGAGCAGTGGCATAGAGCGGCGTCCACTCTCCCGTCGTGTAGCCATCGGCTCGCGGAAAATACTCGTGGTAACGAGTCAGTTCGGCTGTTGTGCATCCGCCGTCGTAGAAGCGGTCGAAATAGTGAAGCTCCTTGGCGCGCGTCGCGCGAACCACCTCTGGATGGGAGCTGATCAGGTCGAACCATCGCGTCGTCCCGCAGCGCTGGACGCCGACGCCGATGAAGTCAGGAGGGCCCGTTCGCCACCCTGCCGGGCACGCCGGAGGGGGCGTCGGCATGTCAACTGCTCCGTCAACACGAGCGACGATTCCCTTGCGAGCCATCCATCTGCGTCGGCGGACGATCCACTTGCGAGCCGCCGACCGGGGGGCTGGCTCGTGGCGTGTCGCGGTCGTCATGCGCGCGGTTGGCGAGAAGCAAACACCACCTGCAAGGATACCGTCCAACTCCACGAGCTAGCCGCTGGCGGCCGGGCCGGGCCGCTCACCGTCGTCCCGCGCGAGCTCCCAGCGAACCTCGAAGCCGTGTATCGCGGGGTCTGACAGCAGCCGCTTGGCCCCGCCGTCGAGGGCCGGAAACTGAGTCCGATAGCAGGCCATCGCCTCGAGCTTCGCGGCTGCTGTGGGCTCGTCGAGACGCTCTACGTGAGCGGAGCGCAGCGGTGGCATCTCGGGAACGTCGTCGAGGTAGGACTGCCAGAATGCGTCGATGTTGCGATTTGGCTCGGGCTCGCGACCTTCGACCCAGTGCGGCCAGCCATGCTGAACGCAATAGGGCAGATCGGCGTAGAGCGTCACCGGCATGCCCGTCCGCCACAGCATGCGCCCGTAGCGGCGCACGAGCAGGTGATCGGGGTGGGAGCCCAGCCCGGCGGGCACGTACACACGCGAGGCGCTGTCCACCTCGGTGCTCAGCGCGCGATCGAGCCGATCCAGGGTCGGGCCCGGCGGTGTGCGGTACTGGGCGTCGAGGAACGGCAGGTTCAACGGCTTGCGGCCCGCGCGGGCGAGGGCGACCGCGTCCTCCGCGGCTCGCTCGGCGGCGCGCTGCGCCGAGTCGACCGCTCCGGTGACGGCGTCCCACAACGTCAGGCGTCCCGGTGCCGGCGCGCCCGCGAAGACATTCACGACAGTCAGCTCGTGGTCGCTTGCCAGCAGGCTCCAGCAGTCCAGGACCGCGTCGTCCCAGTGGGGAGAGAGCACCAGCTCCGGCGCGTGCGGGTCGGTGCGCAGGCTCGCGTGAAAGCGGCTCTCCTCGTGAGCTGCGCGTCGTGTTCGCATGCGCCGATACAGCGTGCGCGGAAGGCTTTGCGGGCGGATTCGGGGCATCGCTGAACCGCGCGCAGTATAATCGGGCGCGCTCCGCAGCGCAGGAGGCCCGTGCGCGATACGCTCGTAAACAGGCGATCGTGTGCTTGTCCACCGTGTGCCCGGGCCGATGATCGTCAAGCCTGTGGTCGCATGAGGAGGAGACTATCTATGGGAAGCAATGGATCTGTGTCGGAGTCCGAGGGAGGCAGGCCGTCAGGCGGCGCGATGCTCGTCGCCAAAAAGTGGGTGGTGAACCAGCCCGGGCTGCAACGGGTTGTCACCAACCTCTTTCATCGCATGTACCACGGCTCGCCCGGGCGCACGTGGCAAAACACGAAGTGGCTCGGCACGCCCGTGCTGAAGTGTCCGTTCGACCTGTGGATCTACCAGGAGCTGATCACGCGAGTGCGCCCCGACGTGATAGTCGAGACGGGAACCCACAAAGGGGGAAGCGCCCTCTACCTGGCCTCGATCTGCGATCTGCTGGACCACGGCCGGGTCATCACCGTCGACATCAGGGAGAAGTCCGGTCGACCCGAGCATCCGAGGATCACCTACCTCACGGGATCGTCGACCGCTCCGGAGATCGTCAGCCGCATAAAGGAGGAGGCGACCGGTACGATCATGGTCATTCTCGACTCCTACCACAGTCGCGACCACGTCCTGGAAGAGCTCGAGGCATACGGCCCGCTGGTTGCATCGGGCAGCTACGTGATCGTCGAGGACACCAACATGAACGGCCACCCCTCCCACCCGAAATTCGGGCCGGGACCGTGGGAGGCCGTCGAAGACTTCCTGGGGTCGCATCCGGAGTTCCGCGTCGACGTCGACTGCGAAAAGTTCTTCCTGACGATGAACCCCCGCGGCTACCTGCAACGCGTCTAGGGACGGTCGGATCCACGACGGCGGACACGGATGACAGCCGACTCCCGAACGCCCGCCCCGCCCAGCGCGCGGCCGAAGGTCGTCTACGTGATGGGAACGGCTCGCAGCGGGAGCACGATACTCGGCGTCACGTTGGGCAACTGCGAGCGCGTCTTCTACGCGGGTGAGCTCGGGGGCTGGCTGGTCAAGTCCGGCGTCTCGTGGCTCGAGGGCGCGGAGCGGGAGCGGTTCTGGAGCGCCGTGCGCGAGCGGGTCGACGGCGCCGAGGAGCTCTTCGGCAACGAGGCGCACGAGTGCCTGGAGGTCTCGCTGGCCCTGTTTCGGATTCGCGGCTGGCCCGCTCGACGCCGCCTGCGCAAGCGTTATCGCCAAGTCTCCGAGCAGCTCTACCTCGCGATCGCGCGCGAGTCGGGAGCAACCCACATCGTCGACACCTCATCCCATCCCCTGCGCGCACGGGAGCTGCGCGGGCTCGGCGGGGTCGATCTGTACCTCATATACCTGGTTCGGGATCCGGAGAGCGTGGTGGCGTCGTTCACGCGCTCGGATGTGGCGCGGTTCTCGAAGTCCACGTTCATCACAAACGCGTACGTGTGGTTCACCAATCTGCTCTCCTCGTCGATCTTCCTGAGTCATCCGCGCGATCGGCGGCTGTTCGTTCGCTATGAGGACTTCGTGGCGAATCCGGAGAGCGTGGTTCGTCAGATCCTCAGCCACATCGGCGGCGCCGGCGGACCTCCGGACTTCGCCGCGCTGCGGACAGGCATTCCGTTTCAAGGCAACCGGCTCCTGAGGGAGGGAGAAGCGATCGCCTTCAAACGCGATACCGGGCCGCCGCCTCGCTGGTCGTGCCTGACCACCCTCTTCCAGCTTCCCTGGACGGTCGTGCTCTCGCGTCTGCGGCCCGCGGCGCGCCTGCACACACCACTCAGTTATACTGGGAGCCATGACGATGTCGGCTGAGCGATCAGCTGCTGCGCAGGCGCCGCGGAAGAGAGTGCCCGACTTCTTCATCGTAGGTCACCACAAGAGTGGAACGACGGCGCTGTATGAGATGCTGCGGCGTCACCCGCAGATCTACATGCCCGATCTCAAGGAGCCGCGATTCTTCGCGGACGATCTGCGCTTTCAGTTTGGAGCGAAGACGTCGGAGCGACTGCCGCAGACCCTCGAGGAGTATCTGTCGCTGTTCGAGGCGGCGAAGCCCGAGCAGCGCGTGGGGGAGGCCTCGCCCTCGTATCTGAAGTCTCACACGGCCGCGGGAGCGATCGCCGACGTGCAACCCGCCGCGCGGATCATCGCGATTCTGAGAGAGCCCGCGAGCTTCGTGCGCTCGCTGCAGTTTCAGCTCTTGCAAGAACATGTCGAGACGGAGAGAGATCTCGGCAGGGCGATGGCGCACGAGGAGCTCACACGCGAAGGCCGGAAGGTGCGTCGCTACTCGGATCATGTGCACTATGTCGAGCAGCTGCGTCGCTACCATGCGCTGTTCCCGCCGGAGCAGGTGCTGGTGTTGATCTATGACGACTTTCGCCGCGACAACGAGGCGACCATGCGAACGGTGCTGCGGTTTCTGGACGTGGACGACGAATCACCGATTCATGTGATGGACGCCAATCCGACGGTGAGCGTGCGCTCTGTGCGCCTCGACAATCTTGTGCGCAGGCTGTACGGCGGAGGAGGGCCCGCGTCGAGAGTCGTGGGCGCGGCGGTCAGGACGCTCACCCCGCAGGGACTGCGTCGCCGTCTCACGCGCACGATTCGCCGCCGCGTCGTGTATGGCAAGCCACAGCCGCCGGACGAGAGCGTGATGATGGAATTGCGCACCCGCTTCAAGGGAGAGGTGGTCGCGCTGAGCGAGTACCTCGACCGCGATCTGGTGACGCTGTGGGGCTATGACGAGGTCGGCTGAGCGCGCGAAGGCCGATTCGCGCCCGCTCGTGGGAAGCGCGATCTGGCGCGCGGAGGTCGAGCGCGATCAGGAGAGGGTGCTTCCGGCCGGCCGGGTGGTGGTCTCGTGCTCGGCGCCGCTCGGCGCGGGCGGTCTCGGTCGCCACCTGCAGGAGGTCGTCGATGCCCTCGATCGCACCGGGCAGCCGACGGTTTGCATCTGCGGCTCGGACCGTGCGCCGGCGGTGCGTCACGGATACCGGCGCGTGTATGCGCGCGCGGTCAGCGCCGCTCTGGCCGTGCCGCCGTTGCGGCTCGCCGCAGCCCGTCGCGAGCTCGCCTACAGCCGCGAGTTCGATTCCTACGCGGCCGGGCGGCTGCCGGCGGCCGAGCACCTGATCGCCTTCAACGGCACCGCCCTCGAGCAGATTCACGTTGTGAGGCGGGGGGGCGGCACGTCGGTCTCGCTGGTATCGGCCACCTCGCACTTCGCCCATGTCGCGCGTCAGCATGCGCGCGCCCATCGTCAGTACCCGATCGAGGGCTCGTGGGCGCGGGGCCTGGTGAAGCGGAACGTCAGGGAATACGCCGAGGCGGATCGCATCTATGTGGCCTCCGAGTATGTGCGCGAGTCGTTCGTCGAGGAGGGATTCGCCGACGATGTGCTGGCGCCGTTTCCCCTGACACCCGATCCGCGCTACGAGCCGGACCCCGCGCCGCGAAGCTCGCCGACCTTCGACGTCGTCTATGTCGGGACCCTCTCAGTCGTCAAGGGCGTTCCGCTGCTGATCGACGCCATGCGCGCTCTGGCCCACACGGACATACGGCTCGTTCTCTTCGGTGGCTGGAAATCGCGGGCCATGCACCGCTACATCGAGAGGGCGTGCGCCGCGGACCCACGGATTCACGTGGGCCACGGCGATCCGTTCTCCGCTCTGCGCACCGCGGCGCTGTACGTCCACCCGACCTACAACGACGGGTTCGCCTACGCCCCCGCGGAGGCGCTGGCCTGCGGCGTGCCCGTGATCGTCAGCGAGGACACCGGGATGAAGGACCTGATCGAGCCGGGGCGCACCGGCTTGGTCCTGCCGACCGGCGATGTGGGCGCGCTCACGCAGGCCATCGAGGCGGCCTACCGTGGCGAGCTGTTCAATGGCTGAGAGGCCGCCGCTGCGCCTGGCGGTCGTGGGGATGTCCGTGCGGGCCACGTGCGGCGTGCGCGACCACGCCGGGCTGCTCGCCGATGCGCTCACGCACGAGAACGTCGCGCCGTCCCTGCACTGGCTGCAACGCGGTGAGACCTCGCTGCCCGCCGCGCGGTCGGAGATTCGCGCCTGGACGCGGCAGCTCGCGCTCGAGCTCGACGGGAGCCCGCCGGACGCGGTGCTGCTGCACTACTCGGTCTTCTCCTACTCGCATCGCGGGCTTCCCCTGTTCGTCCACCCGACGCTGGCGGCTCTGCACAGCTCGCGGATCCCGCTGGTGGCGATGATGCACGAGCTCGCCTACCCGTGGATGTATGCGGGCTGGCGCGGAAACCTGTGGGCCCTGACCCAGCGCGCGCTGCTGATCGACGTGATGCGCGCGTCGGGCGCGGCGATCGTCACCGCCGACTCCCGGGCGCAGTGGCTCGCGTCACGGCCGTGGCTGCCCAAGCGGCCGGTGCTGGTGGCCCCGGTGTTCTCGAACCTGCCGCCGCCCGAAGCGGCGCCACCCCGGGATCGCCCCGGCCAGGTGATCGGCCTGTTCGGCTACTCCTACCAGGGAGCGGCGGTCTCGCTGGTGCTCGACGCCCTGCGCCTGCTGCACGATCGAGGCGGCGATGTGCAGTTGAGGCTGCTCGGCGCGCCCGGTCGTTCATCCTCCACGGGCGAGGCGTGGCTCACGGCGGCGCGGGCCCGCGAGCTCGCGCCGGCGCTCTCCTTCTCGGAGGCGCTCCCGGCCCAGGCCCTGTCGAACGCGCTCGCGGCGTGCGACGTGCTTTTGTTTCCAGACGCCGCCGGCCCGTCCTCGCGCAAGGGCACGCTGGCGGCATCGCTCGCGTCGGGCAGGCCGGTCGTCGCGCTCGACGGGCGCAACCGCTGGGAGAAGCTGATCGAGGCCGAAGCGGCGTCGGTCGTGAAGCCGGCGCCGCGGGCGCTGGCCGACGCGATCGACGCGCTGCTCGCCGACGAGGATCGACGCGAGACGCTCGGCGCGCGCGGGCGCTCGTTCGCCGAGCGGGAGATGGGCGTGGCGCGCAGCGCCGAGGCCGTCACGACGCTCCTCGACGACCTCCTCGGCCGCCACCGCGCGTGAATCAGGCGCGCTGGCCGGTCACGTCGGGCTGCGATCGCCAGGTCGAGCAAGCGCTCCGATAGGCCTCCGTCAGCGTGGCGACATGGCGCTCCGGCGAGAAGCGGGCGGCCACGACGTCCCTGCCGGCCATCCCCATCGTTCGCTGCCTGTCGGGATCGCCGAGCAGCTCGTCGAGAGCCCGCGCCAGCGCGGCGGCGTCTCCGGGCGCCACGGACAATCCGCAGACGCCGTCCTCGAGCCAGTCGACGATCCCGCCGGTCGCGCTGGCGATCGCCGGCCGGCCGGCCGCGAGCGCCTCGATCCCGACGATCCCGAACGGCTCCGGCCACAGCGAGGGCATCGCCACCACCGACGCGTTCGCGAATTCGTCCGCGAGCTCGTCCGCGTCCATCCAGCCCTTGAAGTGAACGCGGCTCTCGACGCCGAGATCCCGCGCCAGCGCGCGCAGCTCGTCCTGCTGACGACCCTCGCCACATATGACGAGCTCGGCGTTCACCTCGGCAGTTGCGCGAATGAGAACGTCGACCCCCTTGGAGGGCACGAGCCGTCCGGCGAAGACGACACGCCGTCGAGTCGCATGTCCCGAGCCCGCCCTGGGAGCCAGTGTCGGGAAATAGGGAATCACCGCCCGGCGCGGCAGGCCATTGGCTGCCAGGTGCCGGTCGACGGCGCTCGAGTAGGAGACCACCAGATCGGCGTGTCTGAGCACGGCCAGCCCGCGGGATACCTCGCGGTACTTCGACGGCAGCGTTTTCGGATGGCGGGTGTGCGCACAGCCTCGCGCCACGAGATTCGGGATGCAGCCGGGCCCGTGCGCGCGCGTGCATTCGTGACCGGGCTCGAAGTAGTACACGCCGGACGTGCACCCCGGATATCCGTGTGCGCTGATCACCACGGGCGATCTCATCCGCACGAACCTGACGATCGCGGGATCGTCGAGCTGGTGGACATGTGTCACCTCCGGCCAGACCGGCGGCGGCTCGCCCAGGCGCCGCTCGATCGAAGCGCGCGGGTTCAGCAGCTCCGGACGGTGGTACACGTTCACTCCGGGCACATCCTCGCTGGACTCGAGCCTCGCGGCGAACACATGCACATCGACCCCGTGGCGGGCGAGCGCCCCGGCGCTCTCCTTGACGTGAGCTGCCACTCCGCCGTCTCTGCCCCACAGCGGGGTTACGAACAAAACCGAGCTCGGAGTCTCAGGGTTGGCAGTTGCCGGTTGCCTCGGGGGGGAGGGCGCCTCGAAGTTGTCATGCGCAGTCATGCTGGCCTGAACGATACCGTCGCGCAACACAGGCAAGACGCACCCCGTGGGTCGACGTGTCTAGAATCGCGCCCTCGTGTCAAGCGTGTCAGTCGTGATTCCTGCCTATAACCAGCCGCGGATGCTCTCCGAGGCGCTGCGAGGCGTGCAGGGGCAGACCGTCGCGCCAGCCGAGGTCATCGTCATCGACGACTGTTCAGATGAGCCGCTCGAGCTCGCGACCGACGTTCCGTCCGAGCTGCCCGTGCGATTCATCCGCCACACCCGGAACCTCGGACCGGCGGGGAGCGTGGTGCACGGCATACACGAGGCCAGTGGCGAGCTTGTAACGACGCTGAACCACGATGACGTGTGGGAGCCGCGGTTCCTCGAGCGCCTCGGCGGCGCGCTCGACGCTCATCCCGAGGCGTGCTTCGCGTTCTGCGATCACGGCATCATGCGCGCCGACGGAGAGCACGACGAGCAGCTCTCACGCGCGCAGAGCGCGCGATTCGGTCGCCGTGATCTCGAGACGGGACTTCTCACCGACGCGCGGCTGTACAGGGCAGCGCTCCTGGACAAGGCCGTCGCGACGTCGTCGTTCACGCTCGTGCGTCGAGCGGCGCTCGATCCGGCGCTGATCGCGGCGGGGGGCGACACGTGGGATTACTTCCTCGCCGTTGGCGCGTGCAGAGCCGGCAACGCGGCCTTCTACGTCGGCGAACGTCTCGGCTGGTACAGGGTCTCGCCCACGATGCTCACGACCACGTGGATCGACCCGCGCAAGCAGGTCGAGATGGCGCGAGCACAGATCGCGATTCTGATGGTCATCCTGCGTACGCCGCAGTTCGCGCCGGTTCACCCGGCGGCGCGCAAGCGCCTCGCCCTCGCGATTCGTCATTCGCTGATGGCGGCCGTCCGCACGCGAGACCCGCGCAGCATCGGAACGGTGGCCGCGCGGCTGATCGCGGGAGCGCGCGATGGGAGGCGTCTGGCCGGCCGGGATGGGCGGAGCGATGGCCAAAGCGGGTGATAGCGTGCCAGGCGCCATGGTGGAGCCAGCGACGCACGACTCTCCGCTCTCAGATCGCGCCGAGCTGCCAAAGGTCATCTACGTGATGGGCGCCGGTCGCAGTGGGAGCACGATCCTCGGTGTCACACTTGGCAACTGCGAGGGCGTCTTCTACGCAGGTGAGCTCGACGCCTGGCTGCCACGCTCCGGCGAGCCGCAACTCGGCGACTGTGAGCGCAATGCGCTGTGGAGGACGGTGCGCGAAGATGTGCCGGGCGCGGCCGATCTCTTCGGCAGGGAGGCGCAGCGCTCGCTGGAGCGCTCGCTGGCACTGGTGCGCGTTCACAAGTGGGCGACGCGACGTCGCCTGCGGGCGCCCTATCGCCGTGTGGCCGAGGACCTCTATCGCGCGGTTTGGCGCGCGAGCGCAGCCGAGCTGATCGTCGACACCTCGCACTACCCGCTGCGCGCCCGCGAGCTGCAGTCCCTCAGCGGGATCGAGCTGTATCTCGTGTATCTCGTGCGCGATCCGCAGAGCGTCGTCGCGTCGTTCAACCGCCAGGATGTCGCTCAGTACTCGAAGCGCACGCTCACCACGAACGTGTATCTGTGGCTCACCAACCTCCTGTGTGTGCTCGTGTTCGTCCGCCACCGTCGCGATCGCCGCCTGTTCGTGAGCTACGAGGACTTCATCGCAGACCCCGAGAGCGTGGTGCGCAGGATCCTCGAGCCCACCGGCGTGCGCGCGGCGCCGCCAGACCTGTCCGCGCTGCACACCGGCATTCCGTTTCAAGGCAATCGACTGATAAAATCCGAGACGATCGCGTTGGAGAGCGACAATACGGAATCGCCACGGGGGAGGCGCTCATTCATCACGACAGTGCTGCAGCTCCCGTGGGCAGCCGTTCTGTCGCGGTTGCGACCAGCGGCCACGACCGTTACCAGTGAACGCGCATATGCGGCTCCTGACTAGGGCGGTCGCGTCGGCGTCGCGTCGTCTGGGCCGGCCGGAGCTGCTCGCGGCGGTCAACGCGGTGGCCCGGCAGGCGCAGCGCGAGGACGTCGGGGTGAGCGCCGTGCTCGCATGCGCGCTGGGTGGCGATGGCACATATGTGGATATCGGGGCGAATCGGGGTCAGGTCCTGCGCGAGGCGGTGCGGGTGGCGCCACGAGGAACGCACATCGCATTCGAGCCGATCCCGCAGCTGGCGGCCGAGCTCGCGCATGCGTTCCCACAGGTCGACTGCCGGAACAGGGCGCTGGGCGCTCGCGCCGAAGTGGCAGAGTTCTGTCACTTCCGCCAGCTCGACGGCTGGAGCGGATTGCGACGCAATCCGCTCATCAGCGACAGCCGCGGCGACCCCGAGTACATCTCCGTAGAGGTCTCGACGCTCGACGAGGAGATGGGCGATCTCACGCCGAACGTTGTCAAGATCGATGTCGAGGGCGCCGAGTTGGCGGTGCTCGAAGGCGCTCGCTCGGTGCTCCGCGAGGCGCGACCGGTGGTGATCTTCGAGCACGTGTACGATGCCGCCGAGCCGTACGGTGTCGCTCCGGGAGCGCCCTGGGATCTGCTCACCGACTTGGACTATGAGATCTTCTCCGCCACGGGCGACGGCCCGTTCACCCGCTCGGCGTTCACGCAGAGCACGAGCGTCGTGAACTGGCTGGCCACGCCGCATACCCGGCGAGGTGTCCGCGGGCAGGCGCCGGACAGCCGCGACGATTCCCCGTAGCCAATTGGCTCAGCCTTTCTTGGCAGCGCGTTCTTCCGCGGCTTCTTCCTTGGCGAACTGCTTGCGGGTCGCTTCTTCAGCTGGCGATTCCTTGGCCCCGCCGGTCTTTCCGGTCGTGGTCTTGCCCGTTTCCTGAGACTTGCCGGCGTGCTTCTTGGAGCCCCCGCCTTTCTTGGATCCACCGCCTTTCTTGGATCCACCGGCTTTCTTACCCTTCTTACCCTTCTTCTGTTCGGCTTCTTCGGCTTCCGCGCTCTTCTGAGCGGCTGCCCGCTTGCTCTTGAGTTCCGCTTCGAACGTCTGCTGGCGCTTCTTCGCCGCCGCCTCGGCGGCCTGTTCCTGCTTCTGGTTTTCCACTTCTTCGCTGCTCGCGCTGGTGGCGCTGCTCCCTTCCGCTTCGGCCGCTTCCGCCTGGTTGGCGCCTCCGCCTCCGCCTCCGCCTCCGCCTCCTTCTCCGCAACCTGCCACGGTCACCCCGCAGGCGAGCGCGATGAGGCACAGCAGAACTGCCCGCGGTCGACGACGACCGAGGTTGAGCGCCGAGCGGAGCACGCCTCGCATTGTAGGATCATCGCCGCTGTTCACCCCCGGTCCTCCCGTGTGGCTCATGGCTGGGCCGACGGGGCCGGCGCGGCCGGCGTGGTGGTTTCCCCGGCGGACTGCTTGCGGGCCGCTTCTTCGCGCTGCTTGGCCTGCGCTCGGGCCGCCGCCTTGCGCTTCTTGGCTTCGGCTCGCAGGGCTTCTTCGCTCTTCTTCGCCTTCGCTTCCGCGGCGGCCACCCGCTTTTCGGCTTCGGTTTCCCGCTTCTTGGCTTCGGCTTCGCGCTTCTTCGCTTTTGCCGCGGCGGCGTGTTCTTGCTTTGTCGCGTTTTCTTCCGCTGCTTCTTCCTGCTTCTTGGCTTCTATCTCGGCAAGCAGTTCGCGGTTCTTGGCGAGTTCCGCTGCTTCTTCTCGCTTGCTCGCCGCTTCTTCGCTGCGTTCGCCCGCTTCTTCGCCGGATTCCGCCGGTCGGTTGTTGGAGCTGGGTGACTTGCTCGCCGCGCAGCCGGCGAGCGCGCCCGCCCCGATCGCCGCGAGCAGGCAGACAGCGACCATTGAGGGGATGCTACGACCGTTCACCGCGTGGCGAATTGTAGACGCTCGCGCAGAGCGCGCGGGCTCGAGCGAGCCGAGGGCGAGCGCCCGCGCGCGGCTGGGTGATCTATGTTGGGCGAATGTGTGAACCAGCTGCGCCGAGCGACGCCGCCCGCGGTCGGACGCCTCGGCTGCTCGTCGTCACCCCCGACTACCCACCCGCCCACGGGGGCATTCAGCTGATGGCACATCGACTTGCCGCGGGCATCACGGGATTCGAGACGAAGGTCGTGGCGCTCGACGGCGCCGGTGCGCGGCAGTTCGATGCGCGCGCCGGCGTGACGATTCGACGCGTGCCCACGGACGAGCGCCTGCGCGGGGCGCGCAACGTGCCGCTGAACGCGGTCGCGGTGCTCGAGGCGCTGCGGTTTCGTCCCGACGTGACGCTGAGCCTGCACCTCGTCGCCAGCCCCGCGGCGGCCGCGATCCGACGGGTGCTGGGCGCGCGCACGGTGCAGTACTTCCACGCGAACGAGATCGGCGACAAACCGAAGCTCGCCGCGTTCGCCGCTCGCGAGGCGGACGTGGCGATCGCGGTCAGCTCCTACACGGCGGGCCTGATCGCCGCCACTGGAGCCTCGCAGGTCGCGATGCGCCTGATACCGCCGGGAGTCGACCTGCCGGCGGACCCGCGACCGCTGCCCGCCGAGCATCCCACGTTCGTGACCGTCGCGCGCCTGACGAGTCACTACAAGGGCCATGACGTGCTGATGCGCTCGCTCGCGCTGGTCCGTGAGCGGGTGCCCGACGTGGAGTGGGTGGTGATCGGGGACGGGCCGCTGCGAGCGGAGCTCGAAGAGCTCGCGCGCTCGCTTGGAGTGGCGGATTCGATTCGCTTCCTGGGCTCGGTCTCCGACGAGCAGCGCAACCTGTGGCTGCGACGTGCCGATCTGCTCGCGATGCCCAGCCGCCTACCGGGCGGAGGCCTGGCCGGCGAGGGCTTCGGGATCGTTTACATGGAGGCCGCCGCCTATGGCAAGCCGGTCGTCGCGGGCAACGTGGGCGGGGCCGTGGATGCGGTCCTCGACGGCGAGACGGGACTGCTCGTGGACCCCACCGATCCGGTCGCGGTGGGCGAGGCGATCACGAAGCTGCTGCTCGACGAGCAGCTGGCGCGGCGCCTGGGCGGGGCCGGTGCGCGGCGAGCGCAGAGCTTCGCCTGGCCGGTGATAGTCGAGCGCCTGGAAGCGGTGCTGCTCGAGCAGCTCGAGCGGGTTGCCAGGTGAACGTCCTCTACGTCAACCACACCGATGAGGTCAGCGGCGCGGAGCGCTCGCTGCTGGGCCTGCTCGCGGCGCTGCCGGATGAGGTGCGTCCGCTGGTCGCCAGCCCCCGCGGGCAGCTGGCGCAAGCCGTCGAGGGGCTCGGGATCCCCACGACCGCGATCACCGGGACCGCCGGCAGCCTCAGGCTGCATCCGCTGCACACGCCGCGGGCGCTCGTCGAGCTCAGCCTGGCCGCGGCGCAGGTGCACCGAGCCGCGCGCCGCCACCGCGCCCAGCTGGTGCACGGGAACTCGATCCGGGCGGGGATCGTGCTCGGGCTGGCGCGCCTGGCGCCGGCGGCGACGGTCGTCCACGTGCGCGACTGCCTGCCCGCGGGCATCCTCAGCGCCGCCACCATGCGCCTGATCGCGGCCACCGCGACGACGATCGTGGCGAACTCGCGCTACACGGCCGCCGCCGTGCGGGCCGCCGCGCCGAGCGCGCGGCCGGAGGTCGTGTACAACGCCGTCGATCTCGCACGCTGGGATCCCGGGCGCATCGATCGCGCCCGCGTCCGCGCGGGGCTCGGCGCCGCCGGCAGGCGCGACGTCCTGCTGGGCGTGGTCGCCCAGCTGAGCCCGTGGAAGGGGCAGGACACCGCGATCGAGGCCCTCAGGCTGCTGCACGAGGAGGGGATCGACGCGCACCTGCTGCTGATCGGCTCGGCCAAGTTCGTCGCGCGCGCGACGCGCTTCGACAACGAGGCCTACGTGGCGCAGCTGCGAGCGCGGGTCGCGGACGCCGGCTTGGCGGATCGCGTGTCCTGGTTGGGGGAGCGCGAAGACGTCCCCGAGCTCGTGCGCGCGCTGGACGTCCTGCTGCTGCCCTCCCGCGAGGAGCCGTTCGGGCGCGCGCTGATCGAGGCGATGGCCCTGGGCGTGCCCGTGCTCGCCACGAGCGTCGGGGGCCCGGCGGAGATCATCGAGGACGGGCGCGAGGGCTATCTGCTCGCGCCGGAGGAGCCGGCCGCGTGGGCGCGGGCGATTCGCCGGATCGCCGAGAGCCCGGATCGCGGCCTGCAGATGGGTCTGGCCGGCCGCCGCAGGGTCGAGGGGGCGTTCACGGTCGAGCATCACGCGGCCGCGATGCTCGACGTGTACGAGCGCGCCGTCGCTCGTGCCAGGGCTTGACAATGAGCACACGCACCCTAAAGTTCACAGCCGTCAGGCCAAACCCAGGCTAACTTCGATGGCTGAACGCGAGCCACCAGCACGGATGCCAGCCACCTACCATCTTCCTCACCTACGCACGCTCGAGGCCGAGGCGATCCAGGTGATGCGCGAGGTGGCGGCGGAATTCGAGCGCCCGGTGCTGCTGTTCAGCGGCGGCAAGGACTCGATCGTGCTGCTGCGCCTGGCCGAGAAGGCGTTTCGCCCGGCGCCGTTCCCGTTCCCGCTGA
>JBKQHH010000216.1:0-10503 GCA_052148875.1 Solirubrobacteraceae bacterium | reverse complement strand
CCGCGAAGGCCATACGTGCCATCCAGAGCCGCAGGACCGTGGAATCAACCATCCAGGGCGATCAGCCCAGATCGACCGACCAGCCGTCCACGAATCCTTCCGAGGCGACGATCTCCTCGACGACCCCGGCGGGCACGGCCGCGTCGGTGGTGACAACCATCGCCGCCAGGCGCTGGCCGCCGGCCGATCGCTCCTCGCCCTCGCCGCCGCCGCCGCCGTCGGGAGTGTGACCGACGGCCGCCGAGGAGATGTTGATGCCGTGCGCGCCGAAGATCGTGCCGACGCGGCCGATCATCCCGGGCAGATCCTCGTAGCGGAACACCGTCACGTAGCGCTCGAGCTCGATCGTCAAGCGCCGGCCCTGCACCTCGACCAGGTGGGGCACGCGGTTCGGGCCGATGCCGGTGCCCGCGACCGCGACGCGCTCGGAGCCCGCGACGACGGTGACGCGGATCAGCTCGTTGAAGTCCTGCGCCTCGGAGACGACCTTCTCCTCGAAGACGATGCCGCGCTGCTGCGCCATGGTGGGCGCGTTGACGAGGTTCACCTGCTCCTCGGTGCGGCCCTGCAGCGCGCCGACGATCACCGCGAGCCCGAGCAGGCGCGTGTCGAAGTCGGCGATCCTGCCCAGGAACGCGGCCTCGATGCGCTCCACCGAGCTGCCCTCCGCGAGCTCCATCGCCAGGCGCCCCAGCTGCTTGGCCAGCGGCAGGAACGGCCCGAGCATCTCCATGTCCTCCGCCCCCACCGCCGGGATGTTGACCGCCGTGGAGACGACCCCGCCGGTCAGCGCGGCGACGACCTGCTCGGCGCTCTGGTAGCCGGCCCGGTCGGTCGCCTCCGCCGTCGAGGCGCCCAGGTGCGGGGTGACGACGACGTTGGGATAACCGAACAGCGGGTGCTCGGTCATCGGCTCGCTCTTGAACACGTCGATCGCCGCCCCCGCGACCTTGCCGGAGTCCAGCGCGTCCTGCAGCGCCTGCTCGTCGATCAGCCCGCCGCGCGCGACGTTCAGCACGCGCACGCCGTCGCGCATCCGCGCGAACGCGTCCGCGTCGATGAAGCCTTCCGTCTCGGGCGTCTTGGGCAGGTGGATCGTGATGAAGTCGGCCTGCGCGTAGATGTCCTGCGCTCCGTCCGCCTTCTCGACGGCCAGCTCGCGGTAGCGCTCGGCGCTGACGAACGGGTCGAACGCGAGCACGCGCATGCCGAAGCCGCGCGCGCGCTGGGCGACCAGCTGGCCGATGCGCCCGAAGCCGATGATGCCGAGCGTCTTCTCGTACAGCTCCACGCCGGAGAACTTCGAGCGCTCCCATCTGCCCGCGATCAGCGACGCGTACGCCTGCGGGATGTTGCGCGCCAGCGCCAGCAGCAGCGCCATCGTGTGCTCCGCCGCGGTCACGACGTTCGACTCGGGCGCGTTGGCGACGACGATCCCGCGCCTGGTGGCCGCCGCGACGTCGACGTTGTCGACGCCCACGCCCGCGCGGCCGATCACCTGCAGGCGCGCCGCGCGCTCGATCAGCTCCGCGGTCAGCTTCGTCGCCGAGCGGATCACGATGCCCTCGTAGTCGCCGATGCGCTCGGCCAGCTGCTCCGCGTCCCAGTCGACCCCGACCTCCACGTCGAAGTGCTCGCGCAGCAGCGCCACGCCCGAGTCGCCGATCTTCTCCTTGACGAGCACGCGCGGGCGCGCGCCGTTGGCGCGCGGCTCGGCGGCCGTGTCCGGCGTCGCGGCGCTCACCGCCCGAGCCTCTCGACGACCCAGTCGATGCATCCGGTGAGCGCCTGCACGTCGGCGGTGTCGACCGCCGGGAACATGCCGACCCGCAGCTGGTTGCGGCCCAGCTTGCGGTAGGGCTCGACGTCGACGATGCCGTTGGCGCGCAGCGTGGCCGCGACCGCCGCCGCGTCGACGTCGTCGTCGAAGTCGATCGTGCCCACGACCAGCGAGCGCTTGGCCGGATCGGCGACGAACGGCGTCGTGTATGAGGTGCGCTCGGCCCAGCCGTAGAGGTGCTGCGAGGACGCGCGCGTGCGCGCGACGCACCACTCCAGCCCGCCGCCGTCGAGCATCCAGCGGATCTGCTCGGCGAGCAGGAACAGCGTGGCCACCGCGGGCGTGTTGTAGGTCTGGTCCTTGACGGAGTTCTCCAGGGCGGTGTGCAGCGACAGGAACTCGGGGATCCAGCGATCGGAGGCGTGCAGCGCCGCGATCCGCTCCTGCGCGGCCGGGCTCAGCAGCGCCACCCACAGCCCGCCGTCGGCGGCGAAGCTCTTCTGCGGCGCGAAGTAGTAGGCGTCGGTCTGCGACACGTCGACCGGCAGGCCCCCGGCGCCTGAGGTGGCGTCGATCAGCACGAGCGCCTCGCCGGCGCCCTCGGGTCTCACCACCGGGACCATCACCCCCGTGGAGGTCTCGTTGTGCGCCCACGCCAGCGCGTCCGCGCCGGCCTCGGCCGCGGCCGCTCCGATGCCGGCCGGGTCGGGCGCGTCGCCCGCGTCGGCGGCGATCTTCAGCGGGTCCTGCAGGAAGGGCGCCCCGGTCGTGACAGCCGCGAACTTCTGGGAGAACTCCCCGTAGGTCAGGTGCGCGGCGCGGCGCTCCACCAGGCCGCACGCGGCCGCGTCCCAGAAGGCCGTGGCGCCGCCGTTGCCGAGCGCGACCTCGTAGCCGTCGGGAGCCGCGAACAGGCTGCGCAGGCCGGCGCGGACCTCACCGACGAGCGCCCGCACCGGCTTCTGCCGGTGCGAGGTGCCCATCACCGCGCCGCCCTCGGCCGCCAGACGCGCGAGCGCCTGCGGGCGGACCTTCGACGGCCCGCAGCCGAAGCGCCCGTCGACGGGTCTCAGCTCGTCGGGGATGACCAGCTGCGTTGTTTCTGTCAGGGGGCTCGTCGTCATGTGGGCTCCTCGCTGCGTCGGACCTCGAGGGTAATCGTCGGTGCTGTGAGGGTGCCCAGGCGCGCGGCGGTGCTCGGTCGTCGCTTCCCGGTGGTGAGCTCCACCCGAGCGCCAGTCGCGACGGCGAACGCGAGTCTAGCGGACCTCGCGCGCGTCAACCACGCCAGAGCGCCTCGCGCTCGAGGATCGTGGCCGTCCAGCCCTTCGGCAGACGTGCCGGCGCGACGCCCGCCGAGGCCTCGGAGGCGAGCAGGCAGAACTCGGGCGCCGGGCCGAGGCCGAGGCAGCGACGCCACAGGCCGTCGACGGCGGGGTCCATGCCGTCGCCGAGCAGGGCGGACAGCGACGGATGCTCGTGGCCGCTCGAACGCGCCACCCACACGGCGACGTGCGTCTCCTCCAGTCCCGCGTGCCCCTCCAGGAAGCGGTACACGGCGCCGGTGGCGACGCCCGACAGCGACGCCACCTTGTCGTGGGCGCTCACGTGCCCGTGCGAGACGGCGGCCTCCTCGAGCACGCCGAGCGACGCCCAGTCATCGAGCACGTACCAGTCCTCGTAGGCCGCGCCAGCGCCCGATGGGCCCTGTTCCGGGGACGTGAGCCACGGCAGCTCGGTCGCGCGAAACATCGCCGAGCCACGAAACCCGCTCGGCGAGCTGTGCGCGAGCGAGCGATGGAACTGCTCGAGCGCGCGCTCGTACGCGGCCGCGTCGACGCCCGGGGCGGGGCGATGCCAGGAGAGGTAGGCGAGCACCGCGGACGCGGCCCTAGAAGGCGGGCTTGATCCAGTCCATGTGCGAGCGCAGCTCCGCGCCGACGTGCTCGACCTGGGTGTCGGCCTGCTCGGCGCGCATGCGCTTGAAGTTCTCCTGGCCGGCGCGGTTCTCGGCGATCCACTCGCGCGCGAAGTCCCCCGACTGGATCTCCGCGAGGATCTTGCGCATGCTCTCCCGCGTCTGCTCGGTGATCACGCGCTTGCCGCGCGTGTAGTCGCCGTACTCGGCCGTGTTGGAGATCGAGAAGCGCATCCCCGCGAGACCCTTCTCGTGCATCAGATCGACGATCAGCTTGAGCTCGTGCAGGCACTCGAAGTACGCCATCTCGGGGTCGTAGCCGGCCTCGACGAGCGTCTCGAAGCCCGCCTGCACGAGCTCGGAGGCGCCCCCGCAGAGAACCGCCTGCTCGCCGAACAGGTCGGTCTCGGTCTCGTCCTTGAAGGTCGTCTCGATCACGCCGCCGCGCGTGCAGCCGATGCCCTTGGCGTACGCGAGCGCGAGCGCGCGCGCGTTGCCGGTGGCGTCCTGCTCGACGGCGACCAGGCCGGGCACGCCGCTGCCTTCGGTGAACTGTCGGCGCACGAGGTGGCCGGGACCCTTGGGCGCGACCATCGCCACGTCCACGCCGGCCGGCGGCGTGATCTCCCCGTAGTGGATCGAGAAGCCGTGGCCGAACAGCAGCATGTTGCCCTCGGCGATCCCGTCGCGGATCTCGGACTCCCACACCTGGCGGTGCAGCTCGTCGGGGAGCAGGATCATCACCAGATCGCCGCGGCTCGAGGCCTCGACGACCGGCAGCACCTCCAGGCCCTGCTCGCGCGCCTCGGCGACAGAGGCCGAGTCCTCGCGCAGCCCGACCACGACCTCGACCCCCGAGTCCTTGAGGTTGAGCGCGTGCGCGTGGCCCTGGGAGCCGTAGCCGATGATTGCGACGGTCTTGCCGTCGAGGAGCGTGAGGTCTGCTTCGTCGTCGTAGATCATTGACCGCAGGCTATCTCAGCTCAGGCGCTCGCGGACTCCGGCAGCGTGCGCACGGTCATCTGGCGGCCCCCGTGGTGCCGTCCAGCGGTAGCGCACGAGGCGACCGCCTCGGCGGCGGGCGTCCTCGTCTCAACCCAGCGATCGGCTCATGTGCACCGCTACGGGGGCAGGTCGGAAACACGGCGTACGCCCAGCACAGCATTCGCGGCCAGCGCAGCAGATTGCGCGATTGCCTCGGGAGAACGCAGATGTCGCTTGGTGACAGAAGATATCCACCCGGGCGCGCGGCCACCGAACCACAATGCCCAGCAGGGTTGGCAGTCCCGTGCAGGCCGGGCTTGACGGCCGCGCCACACCTCGATGATATGCGCGCCATTCAGCCACATGGAAGCGGCGCCGCCTGGACACAGCGAGCCCGCATGAAGAGCACGAAAGGTCGGAGCGATGCGCACGATCACCGCGAACCCCGATGCGGCCGTCGAGCCGGCGGCCCACCTCATGGCCTGCGCAGCAAGGCTGCTCGTGCTCGGTGATCGGATCGCGCTCTGCTCCTCCCGGCTGACGCTCGTCAGCCTGCGGCGCGAATGACGCAGCCGGCGAGAATCGCGCTCGTGGCAGGGCTCGCGCTGCTGGCCGTCGCCGTTGGCCTGACGCTGTCGCGCTCGCCGATGAGCATCGCTCGCACCAACGGAACGCCTCTCCGCGAATACCGCGTCGCGGAAACCGCCCAGGGCGCCACCTACTGCCAGCCGCACGAACTGCTGCCTTCGGGAACGTCGGCGATACGGCTGTCGTTGAGCGCCTTCACCGGCCCGCGTGTGAGGGTCGTCGTGTCTTCGGGCGGGTCCACGGTTACCAGCGGGACGCGAGGATCCGGCTGGACGAGCAGGGTCGTCGCAGTGCCCGTCAAGCCGCTGCCAAGAGCCGTATCCAACGCCACCGTCTGCGCGTCGTTCCGCACCCACCACGAAACGGTGACCGTCTTCGGCATGCGCGCTCCCAGTGCGCTCGCCACGAGACAGGGCCGGCGAACGCTTCAGGGAACGATGACGATCGAATACCTGCGTCCCGGTACACGCTCGTGGGCATCGATGGCACCGTCGATCGCGCGTCGCCTGGGGCTCGGCCGCGCGAGCACCGGGACCTGGATCGTGCTGCTCCCACTCGCGCTGCTCGCGGTGATCGCCGCCGCCGCCTCGAAGCTCCTCCTGAAGGAGCTGTCGTGAGCGAGGACAGCGGTACACGGACGCCCGCACTCGTACACGCCGGGACGCGCGCCGGGAGGGAGGACGACGACGGGAGCGAGCGCGGGACTCGGGGCGGCGACGCCCGCGCCCTCCGCAGGCGCGCACCTGTCGCCGAGCGCTCGCGGTCCATCCGCCAACGCGCAAGCTTGCGATGGGCGCTGGCGAGATCGGCCGCCCCGTTGGCCTGGTGCCCGAGCGCCAGCATGCTGCGACGGATCCCGCGAGCTGCGTGGATCTGCGCGCTCGTCGCCGGCCTCAACGCGACGTGCTGGTCGATCGTGACACCGGCCTTCGAGATTCCCGACGAGCCTGACCACTACGCGTACGTCAAGCAGCTCGCCGAAACCGGCTCCCTACCGTCGCCGAACTCCACGCGATTTGCCAAGGAAGAGCGCATCACGCTCGTGGGGCTGCGCTACTACAAAGTCCGCCAGCAGCCGCAGCACGACGCAATCGGCTCCCGAGCCGAACAGAACAAGCTGCAGGAAGATCTCCTGCTGGCGTCGCAGGCGTCCGAAGTCGGAAGCCCCACAGCCGGCGTGGCGGCCTCCCAGCCCCCGCTCTACTACGCGCTGGAGACGGTCCCATACGACCTCGCGGGCGGCACGGTCCTTGATCGCCTGCAGCTGATGAGGCTGATGTCGGCTCTCATGGCGGGTCTCACGGCGATGTTCGTGTTCCTGTTCATCCGCGAGGCGCTGCCCCGAGAGCCATGGGCGTGGACGGTGGGTGGGCTGGCAGTCGCGCTCGCGCCCCTGCTCGGGTTCATCTCAGGCGCGGTCAACCCCGATTCTCTCCTGTTCGCCGTGTCGGCCGCGATCTTCTACGCGCTCGCGCGCGCGTTCCGGCGCGGACTCAGCACCGGCGCGGCCGCATCGATCGGGGCGCTGACAGCGGTGGGTCTCCTGACCAAGCTGAACTTCATCGGCCTGACGCCGGGGATTCTCCTTGGCCTGACGGTGCTGACGGTACGTGCCGCGCGCAGCTCACCGGTGCGCCTCGCCCACCGCCGGCTCGCACTCGCAGTGGGTGTGGCGTTCAGCCCTGTCGTTGTGTATGCGTGCATCAACGCGCTGTCCAACCATCCACCCCTCGGACTGGTATCTGGGGCCCTGCAGACCCTGCACGGGTCGATCTTCGCCGAGATCAACTACATATGGCAGCTCTACCTGCCGCGGCTTCCGGGCACGTTCAATGACTTCCCCGGTCTGTTCACCACGAAACAGCTGTGGTTCAACGGCTACGTCGGGCTGTACGGTTGGCTCGACACCACCTTTCCCGGCTGGGTGTACAGCGTCGCGCCGATACCGGCGGGAACGATCGCCCTGCTCTGTGGCCGTGCCCTGTTCGAGAGTCGCGCCGCCCTGCGCAGCCGCGCCGCCGAGCTCGCCGTCTACGCGGTGATGGCCGTGGGCGTGATGGCGCTCGTCGGCGCAGCCTCCTACCATGGCTTCCCCGCGGTCCAGGCCGAATTTGCCGAGGCGCGCTACATGCTGCCGATGCTCGCGCTGCTCGGAGCAGCTCTTGCACTGGCCGCGCGCGGCGCCGGCCCTCGCTGGGGACGAGCAGCCGGCACGCTGATCGTGATCCTCTTCCTCAGCCATGACGTGTTCAGCCAGCTGCTCGTGGTAGGGCGCTTCTACGGCTAGAGCGCGTCCGCTCAGGCGCTCGCCGTCGCCACCAGCGTGCGCGCCGGTATCTCGAGCGTCCCGTCGGCGGCGGTGTACGGCGCGAAGCGCTCGGCCAGCGACGACTCGATCTCGGCGATCTCGGACGCCGGGCGCGAGAGCACCGCATCGTGGAAGCTGGGCGAGAGGTCGAGCGTCGTCTCCCACAGCTCCGAGAAGCTCGACTGGCGGCGGACGAGCGCGAGCGCCTCCACGTGCGCCTCGACGAACCCGGCCCGCTCGAGCAGCTCGCGGACCTGCTCGGCGCTCCCGAGCGCAAAGGGGCCGGGCCGCCGCGCGGTGCCCTCGCCGGGCGCCGGCGCCAGTCCACGCTCGATCAGCTCCTGCGCGGGCAGCAGCGCCCACGGGTTGGTCGCGACGGCGTCCCACACCGCGAGCGCCACCCGCCCGCCCGGGCGCAGCACGCGCCGCGCCTCCGCGAGCGCCGCGGCGGGATCGGCCATCAGCATGTAGCCCCAGCGGCACAGCACGGCGTCGACGCTCGCGAGCGGGAGGTCGATCCATTCGGCGTCCAGCACCTGGAACTCGACGTTGCTGAGCCCGAGCTCGAGCGCGCGCTTACGCGCGCCATCGAGCATCGCCTCGGCCTGATCGGAGACGACCACCCCGCCGAGCGGCGCGACCAGTTCGGCGGCGAGCATGCCCGTCTCGCCCAGCCCGGCGGCCAGCTCCAGCACGCGCTGGCCCGGCTGCAGGGCCAGCATGTCGATCATCCGGTGGGACACCGGTGCGGCAAACTCGCGCATCAGCTCCTGACGGCGCACCCAGCCCGGCGCCGCCGCTTCCCAGCCTTCCAGGCTCGCCTGCCGGTGGGCGTCGGCGTCGAAGCTCATCGCAGCTCCCTGCGCAGGAGCTTGCCCGAGCGCGTGCGCGGGAGCGGCTCGGCGGCGAGCTCGAAGCGCTTGGGCACCTTGTAGGGGGCGAGCGCGTTCGCACAGTGGGCGCGCAGCGCCTCGATCTCCACCTCAACGCCCGCGCGTGCCACCACGATCGCCGTCACCGCCTCTCCCCACTGCGGGTCCGTGCGGCCGAGCACGGCCGCCTCGAGCACGTGCGGATGGGCCTCGAGCACGGCCTCGACCTCGGCGGGCGCGACGTTCTCGCCGCCGCTGACGATCGTGTCGGCCCTGCGCCCGGTCACGCTCAGGCACCCGCGATCGTCGAGCTCGCCGAGATCGCCCGTGCGCAGCCAGCCGTCGGATGCGAGCGCCGCCGGAGCCACGGTCGGCCCGGCGAGCAGGATCTCCCCGTCGGGGGCGATCCGCACGCGCGTGCAGAACAGCGGCGGCCCGGCGCTCGAGGGCGCGTCGCCGATCGCCGCGACGGGGGTCGTCGTCGCCTGCGAGCAGCTCTCGGTCAGACCGTAGGTGAGGCTGACGGGCACGCCGGCGGCGTGAGCGCGAGCCAGCAGAGCCGCGGGCACCGGGCCACCGCCGGTCAGCGCGCAGCGCAGCGACGGCGGATGCCGCAGCCCGGCGTCGAGCAGGCGGGCGAGCGTCGTCGCGACGAGGCTCACCAGCGTCGCCTCGCCGGCGCGCAGGGCGTGCAGGACGCGCTCGGACTCGAAGCGCTCGTGCACGACCGCCGTCGTCGCGTAGATCGCCGAGCGCAGCAGGATCGACAGCCCGCCGACGTGCGACAGCGGCAGCGCGCACAGCCAGCGCTCCTGCGGATCGAGGCCGAGCGCGACGGCCGAGCCGAGGGCGCTCCACAGAAGGTTGCCGTACGTCAGCTCGACCGGCCGCGGCGAGGCGCTCGTGCCGGAGGTGTGGATCACCACAGCCGTGGCGTCGAGATCGTGCGTGCCCGCCAGCGGCACCGCGCTCGGCGCGGGCCGCTCCGCCAGCGGCTCCTCGACGAGCGCCGCGGCGCCGTCGGCGATGCGCGCGCGCTCGGGCGCGGACAGGCGCGGGTCGACGGGCACCGCCACGGCTCCGAGCAGCAGGCACGCGTGCAGCGCGTGTGCGAAGGCGAGCCCGGCGGGCAGCGCGATCGCCACGCGGTCTCCGGGGCCGGCGCCGCGCGCGGCCAGCTCCCCGGCTCCGGCGCGCGCGGCGGCGTGCAGCCGGGCATAGGACCACTCCTCCCGGAGCGTCCGCAGCGCCGTGTGCTCGGGCCGCGCGGCGGCGGCGCGGGCCAGCCATGCCTCGACCTCCATGGCGCACAGGCTAGCCTTCGCGCGATGAGCACAAGCTGGATCCCCTCGGCGACACCCGCGCACGGCGACTTCACGGACATCCGCTACGAGAAGTCCGCCGGGGAGGGCGGGTCCCCATCGGGCATCGCGAAGATCACGATCGCCCGGCCGGAGGTGAGAAACGCGTTTCGCCCCCGTACCGTGATCGAGATCTCCCAGGCCCTGGAGGACGCGCGCGAGGACACCGAGATCGGCGTGATCGTCCTCACGGGCGAGGGCAGCGACGCGTTCTGCTCGGGGGGCGACCAGCGCGTGCGCGGCGACTCGGGGTACCTGAACGACGACGACGCCGGCAAGGCCGGCGTCGGGCGCTTCCACGTGACCGACCTGCACATCCAGATCCGCCGGCTGCCCAAGCCGGTGGTGGCGATGGTCGCCGGCTACGCGATCGGCGGCGGGCACGTGCTGCATCTGGTGTGCGACCTGACGATCGCCGCCGACAACGCGCGCTTCGGCCAGGTCGGCCCGAAGGTCGGCTCCTTCGACGGCGGCTTCGGCGCGGGCCTGCTGGCGAACCTGGTGGGTCCGAAGAAGGCCAAGGAGATCTGGTTCCTGTGCCGGCAGTACTCGGCGCAGCAGGCGCTGGAGATGGGGCTGGTGAACACGGTCGTGCCGCTCGAGCGCCTGGAGGATGAGACGGTCGCGTGGTGTGAGGAGATGCTCGCGCTCTCGCCGTTCGCGCTGCGGCTGCTGAAGGCGAGCTTCAACGC
>JBKQHH010000215.1:0-13498 GCA_052148875.1 Solirubrobacteraceae bacterium | reverse complement strand
ATCAAGATCACGCTTTCTGACGACATAGCCGCACGCTTGGACGAGCTGGCGGCAGCGTCCGGGCAGCCGGTCGCGCGTGTCGCGGGCCAGATGGTCCGCGACGGACTCGGGAAGCTCCCCGCCGCAGCGCGCGGCGATGGAAGCGCACCGGTGGACGAGCTGACGATCACTCGGGCGCCGTGGCTTGAGCCTTACGGCGGCGATCGTGAATGGCGACAGTTCATGTGGGGCTCAATCCTCGCGCTGTGTGGGCGGTATCCCGACGAGCTGAAAGGGCTCAAACAAGGTTGGTGGACCGACGAATCACAGGTCGAGACGCTGTGCGCCCTCGCCCACTGGCGTCAGATGCTCGATGACGGGGGCCGCGATCCCCGCGAAGAGTTGGACTTCCAGCTCAACGTCGTTGAGTTTGGGCACAGGCTCAAGCAGGCCGGCGGCGGAGTGACCAAGGAGTGGACACCCGGCGTAGCCCCCGACGAGTGGCACTGAGAACGTCTGCGGAGGGACGAACGGGCACCGAGGGGCACGCCCGTGTCGCAGGCAGAGGGCGCGCAAGGCATAGAGGCGACGCCGGCGTCGGGAGCGGTTGCGGCCAGGTGGCCGCCGCTACTGGCACCGGAGGCGTCGGCTTCGCCTCCTTGTCCGTGTGAGCGGCCAGCTCGACCGGCGCGGGTCAAACTCGTTGGCCGGTTGCTGCCCGTGAGGGTCAGTACACGTGTGAGGCCACCCAGCCCAGCACAAAAATTGAGCCGCCCCGGCCGCTACGCGCCTCGTCTCGCCGTAGCGACCCCCGAGGCGCGGCCCATGCCCCAAGAGGCCCGCGAACGATTGGAGCGGGCGCTATGTGGCCTCCTCGAGCGACGCTACCCCGGACGACGGTTCGCCATGAAAGACCAGCTCGACACGCTCAGCCATCGGGCCGCGGCCGCGCGCACGACCGCGGCTAACACGGACGGTCTGAAAGACGCTGCGTAGCACGGTCCTCAGCTCGTCAGGCGCGAGGCTGTCAAGCAGCTCGATCGGCGGTATGACGATCTCGGATGCGCGCATCGTGTCAACGTGCTCGCGGTACTCGACCCGCGCAGCTTCGGCGCGTTCGGTTCGTGTGCGTAGAGCCGCTGTCCATGCGGCCTGTCCAAGCATCTCCGCAGCCGTCGGATCGGCGGCGAACCGCTCCAGCTCGCGCTCCGCCGCCTCCAGCTCGCCTTGAACGGCCTCGAAGGTGCTGCCCGTGTCGGTGACGCTGGCAGCGAGCCCGGACGTGTCGCCCTGTGCGTATGCCTGCTTGACCTGTTCCACAACGTAGCTCTCTAGGCGGTCAGCGAGAATGTTCGTGGGCGAATCGCAACGCTCGCCTTTCCAGCTCCCAAGAGACGCACGGCAGCGGTAGGTGCGTAGGCTTTCCCCGCGTGTGCCTGCCCGTCCGCCGACCAAGACCTCGCCGCAGTTGGCGCAAGTAGCGAACCCGCTCAACGGGAACACAGCAGCGGGACGGCGCTGCGGCTTCTCATCGCCGGGGTGCGCCCGCTCGAACGTCACGCGATCAACAAGAGCGGGATGTGAGTCGCGCACCAGCCGGTCGCCGTAGCGCGTCTCACCCAAGTAGCTGCGGTTGCGCAGCAGTCGCCGCACGGTGAACGCGTTCCATGTCCGATGATCAGCGCTGCGCTTGCGACGAACGCCCGGCCGACCATCCGAGGGGTACGCCGGTACTTGCTTGCGCAGATACGCGAGCGTCGCGTCGACGCCCTGGTCCGCGGCGAGCTTGAACGCTCGCGTCACGACGCGCGCCCACTTCGGATGCGGGACGAGCAATCCGTCGTCGTCGCGCGTGTACCCGAACGGCGTTGGTCCCATCCGAGCGCCGCGATCGAGCGCGCGAGTCTTCGCGTGCTCCCACGCCTCGCTCATGCGTCGCCGTTCCATACGCGCCAGCGCGAGCATGATCGTCATGCCGAACTCGCCGAACGGCGTCGTCGGATCGAGGCCAAGGTCGAGCGCCGCAATCGAGCCACCTGCCTCCGTGATCTGTTCGACCAAGCGCAGCGCGTCGGCCACGCCCAGGCGGCTCAGGCGATCGAGTTTCGAGACGATCACGCCGTCCGTCTCGCCAGCCCTGATGCGCGCCATGAGCGCATCGAGGCCGGGCCGCTCCAGCTTGCCGCCCGACTGGTCGAGGTCTTCGTGGACGACTGCGACCTCGACGCCACGCGAAGATGCCCACGCAGCTCCTTGCTCGCGTTGCAGGTCGGGCGAGATGAAACTCTCTCCCGAGCGACCCGCAACGCGGCTGACCCGCACATACTGATCCATGCGGCTAGGCTTCTTGGTTGTAGTGGTCACGCTAAACAAGGGTAAGCTGAATACGTGCTAGGCACAAATCAATTCAAAAACGGAAACCACATAGAGGTGGAGGGCACCGTCTTCAAGATCCTCGAGTTCCAGCACGTCAAGCCGGGCAAGGGCGGGGCGTTCGTGCGCACGAAGCTGCGCCGGGCCTCAGACGGCAACGTGATCGACAGGACCTTCCGCGCCGGCGAGAAGTTCCGCCCGGTGCACACGGAGTCGCGGACGATGCAGTTCCTGTACGCGGACGGCACCGACGCGCACTTCATGGACACCGAGTCCTTCGAGCAGATGGCGATCCCAGAGCGCGCGGTGCAGGACGCGCTGCGCTGGATCACGCCCAGCAGCGAGGTGGACGTGCTGTTCATCGACGGCGAGCCGGGCGACGTGCAGCTGCCGAGCGCGGTCGATCTCGAGGTCTCCCAGACCGATCCGGGGCTGCGCGGCGACTCGGTGTCCGGCGGCGGCACCAAGCCGGCGACGCTGGAGACCGGCGCGGTCATCCAGGTGCCGCTGTTCGTCGAGCCGGGGCAGCGCATCAGGGTGGACACGCGCTCGGGCGAATACGTCGCGCGCGCCTGAATGCGCCGCTCCGATCAACGCAGGGACGCCGTGATAGCCCTGTACCAGCACGACCTCACCGGCCGGCCGCTGGCGGAGACGCTGAAGCCCGACTCCTCGCTGTTCTCGCGCGCGCTCGCGCACGCCGCGGCCGACCGCGCGCAGGAGCTCGACGAGGTGATCGACCGCCACGCCCACGGCTGGTCGGTGCAGCGGATCCAGCCGCTCGAGCGCAGCATCATGCGCGTGGCGCTGATCGAGATCCTCCACCCCGACGCGGCCCCGGCGGATGAGCCGATCCCGCCGGAGGGGGCGATCGAGGAGGCGGTGGAGAGCGCCAAGACCTTCTGCGGCTCGGAGGCGCCCGGCTTCGTCAACGGGGTGCTGGCGGCAGTGTTGCGCGAGGTGCGAGAGAATGCGCGGATCGGATGAGCAGCGTCGAGCGCCTTGACGAGTTGATCGCACGCCTGGAGCGGGCGGGAGAGCAGCTGCGCTCCGGCGAGCTCTCGCCGGACGCGGCCGCGACGATGGTCGAGGACTGCGCGTCGCTCGCCACGCAGGCGGCCGCGGAGCTCGAGCAGCTGACGCGCGCCGAGGTTCCCGCTCCGGCGCCCGGCCAGGACACGCTTCTATAGGACCCCGCCGCCCACCCGCCGCTCGCCCGCCGCTCGTCCGCTCGCGCTGTGACCGCCAGCTACCCTGACCACCTGCGCGAGGAGGTCGAGCGCTACCTGGCGCAGCTGAGCTTCGCCGAGGAGCCGATCACGCAAGGGCTGGACGAGGCGATGCGCTACTCGCTGCTGGCCGGCGGCAAGCGCATCCGCCCGGTGCTCGCGCTGGCGACCGCGCGCACCGTCGGGCTGGCGCAGCGCGAGGTGCTGCCGCTGGCGGGCGCGATCGAGCTGATCCACACCTACTCGCTGATCCACGACGACCTGCCGGCGATGGACGACGACGAGCTGCGCCGCGGACTGCCCACCTGCCACGTGAAGTTCGGCGAGGACGTCGCGATCCTCGCCGGGGACGGCCTGTACGCGGAGGCCTTCCGCCATCTGCTGACCCACCAGCGCTCCGCGCCCGAGCGCGTGCTGGCCGCCGCCGCGGAGCTGGCCGCCGCGACCGGCGTCAACGGCATGGTCGGCGGGCAGTATGCGGACGTGAGCCCGCGCACCCCGCCCGGTCCGGCCGCGCTGCGACGGCTGCACGAGCTGAAGACCGGACGTCTGATCGGTGCGTCGGTGCTCTGCGTACTACTGTTGACGGGGATCGAAGACGCAGCTGAGACGGCCCCCTTCCGCAGGTTCGCGGCGGAGCTGGGCGTGCTGTTCCAGATCGTGGACGACATACTTGATGTGACCGGCACCGACGATGCACTTGGAAAGCCACGAGGAAGCGATGAGCGTCACGGAAAGCGCACGTACGTGAGCGAGTTCGGGATCGAGCGAGCCAGGGAGCTGGCGGCCGAGTCGCACCGGATGGCGCGCGAGGCGCTCGCGGAGGTCGCGGCCAGATCCCCAGTCGAGGACGCCACGGCGGAGCTCGAGGGAATCGCAGACTTCATCTACACCCGCACCTCATGAGCCTGCTGGAGACGATCGACGGCCCCGAGGACCTGCGCGGACTATCCGAGCAGGAGCTCGCGCAGCTCGCGCAGGAGGTGCGCGAGCACATCATCGACACCGTCGGGGAGATCGGGGGCCACTTCGGCGCCAACCTCGGCACGTGCGAGCTCGCGGTGGCGCTGCACTCGGTGCTCGAATCCCCCAAGGACAAGATCCTGTGGGACGTCGGCCACCAGGCCTACCCGCACAAGGTCCTCACCGGCAGGCGCGAGCAGCTGAGCACGATCCGCCAGTACGGCGGGCTGGCGCCGTTCTGCTCGATCGCCGAGTCTCCGCACGACATCATGGGCGCGGGCCATGCGTCGACCTCGATCGGCTACGCGGTGGGGATCAAGGAGGGCATGCGCCATCTCGAGTCCGCGGAGGACGGCAAGGTCGTGGCGGTGATCGGCGACGGCGCGATGACAGGCGGGGTGGCGTTCGAGGCGATCGGGCAGGCCGGCGGGCTGGGCACGCCGATCGTGGTCGTGCTCAACGACAACGGCATGTCGATCGCCCCGAACGTGGGCGCGCTGTCGCGCTACTTCAACCGCGTGCGCCTGAACCCCAAGCTGTGGCGCGCGCGCTCGGGCGTGGAGGGCGGCCTGAAGAGCCTGCCGGGCGGGATCGGCTCGGCGTTCGAGCGGCTGGGGCCGCACCTGAAGGAGTCGATCAAGGCGTTCTGGGCCCCCGGCCTGTGGTGGGAGGAGCTCGACTGGGCCTACATGGGCGTCGTCGACGGTCACGACGTGCGCGCGCTGCGCGAGGCGCTGCGCGAGGCGCTCGCCGCGCAGCGCCCGGTGGTGGTGCACATCGCGACCGTCAAGGGCAAGGGCTTCGCCCCCGCCGAGGAGGGCGGCCTCGAGGGGATGGAGAAGTGGCACGCGGCCAAGCCGAAGTCGATCCTCAACGGCTCTCCCACCCGCCCGGCACCGGCGGCGAACGGCTCGGGGAAGGGCTCCGCGAGTGCGCCTGCGCCTCAGTACACGCAGGTCTTCGGCGAGGCGCTCTTGCGCGAATGCGAACGCGACGAGCGCGTCGTTGGGATAACCGCGGCGATGAACTCGGGGACGGGCCTGAGCATCCTGCAGAAGGCGATGCCCGAGCGCTACTTCGACGTGGGGATCGCCGAGCAGCAGGCGATCCTGTTCGCGGCCGGCCTCGCCCTTGAGGGCGTCAAGCCGGTGGCGGCGATCTACTCCACCTTCCTGCAGCGGGCCTACGACCAGATCGTGCACGACGTGTGCCTGCAGAACCTGAACGTCGTGTTCGCGATGGACCGCGCCGGGCTCGTCGGCGACGACGGCCCGACCCACCACGGGGCGTTCGACATCGCGTATCTGCGCTGCCTGCCGAACATGGTGCTGATGGCGCCGCGCGACGAGGCGATGCTGGTGCACATGCTGCGCACGGCGCTCGAGCACGACGGCCCGATCGCGCTGCGCTACCCCCGCGGCGAGGGGACGGGCGTGGAGCTGCCCGGCGAGGGCAGGGCGATCGCGATCGGCACCGGCGAGATCCTGTGCGAGGCCGACGTCGCGCCCGCATCCGGCGGGGGTGCCGTGGGCGCCGGCCGCGTGGCGCTGATCGGCTACGGCAGCGGCGTCGGCAAGGCGCTGGCCGCCGCCGAGGAGCTGCGGCGCCAGGAGATCGCGGTGACGGTCGTGGACGCGCGCTTCGCCAAGCCGATAGACGCCGGCCTGATGGCCCAGCTGGCGGCCGAGCACGACCTGCTGGTGACGGTCGAGGAGGGCGTGCTCGCGGGCGGCTTCGGCTCGGCGGTGTGGGAGACGCTCAACGACGCCGGCGTCACGCCGCGCATCCTCAGGGTGGGGCTCCCCGACCGCTACGTGACGCACGGCAAGCCCGCGCTGCTGCACGAGGAGGTCGGCTTCACGGCGGAGCGCATCGCCGAGCGCGTCGCGGCCGCGATGTCCGATCGCGGCGACGGCCGCACGATCCAGGGACGCCGGCCCCGCGGCGCCGGCTCGGCGATCGTCGGCGCGTAGGCGGGCGCCGGCGGCTGAGTCTCGGACGCCGAGTCCGGGCTGAGTCTCGGACGGGCTGCGCCTGCTGCTTAAATGAAACGACCCGCCGGGGAGAGCGGGCCGCTTCGGGAGGAGGGATTCAGGAGAGTCGATGCTGCGCTCTCGATCGACAACCATGATGCCCGGATACCACGTGGGTGTGTGTGATATCGCGCACAGAGCACGCACGCGCCCGGCCGATCAGAGGGCTCCAGGTCGCCGGCAGCCGTCCTCGCGCGTGCGCCTCGTGCACCGCGCGTGCCCGTGTGCAAGGGTTTCCAGCTGATGGGCAAGCGCCGTCTCGACACCCTGATGGCCGAGCGCGGGCTGTTCCCGTCGCGCAGCCGGGCGGCCGCGTCGGTGATGGCGGGCGAGGTGCGCGTCGGCGCGGGCGAGCGCCGTGCGAGCAAGCCGAGCGAACTGGTCGACGTCGAGGAGCGGGTCAGCGTGCGGGCGCGCCCGGCGTTCGTCTCGCGCGGCGGGATCAAGCTGGAGAACGCGCTCGCCGCGTGCGCGCTGGACGTTCGGGGCAGGCGCGCGCTGGACGTGGGCGCCTCGACGGGCGGGTTCACCGACTGCCTGCTCCAGCGCGGCGCCCGCGAGGTGATCGCGGTGGACGTCGGCTACGGGATCCTCGACTACCGCCTGCGCAGCGATCCGCGCGTGTCGGCGATGGAGCGCACGAACGCCCGCACGCTCACCCCCGCGATGCTGCCGGCGGCGCGGGCGGGAGCCGATTCGCCGCCGGATCTCGCGACCGTGGACGTGTCGTTCATATCGCTGGGGAAGGTGCTGGGAGCCGTGCTCGGCTGCCTGGGCGACGGCTACGACGTGCTCGCGCTGGTCAAGCCGCAGTTCGAGCTCGGACGCGGGCGGGTCGGCAAAGGGGGGGTGGTCCGCGCCGCGGAGGACCGGCGGGAGGCGCTGATCGGCGCCGGCGAGGCGGCCCTGGAGCTGGGCGCGGCGGTCGTCGGCTACCGCTCCTCGGGGCTGCCCGGCCCGAAGGGCAACCTCGAGACGTTCGTGTGGCTGACCGATCCGGCCGTCCGTGGCGGCACGCGCGATCTTGCGGAGCTCGAGCGGATGGCACGCGAGGTCGAGCCGTGAGAGAGAGCGCCGCCCGGCAGATGACGGTGTTCACACACCGCCGGCCCGACGACACGCGCGAGGCGCTCGGGCTGCTCGCGGCGCGCGCGGCGCAGGCCGGCGTGACCCTGCGCCTGGACGAGGAGGAGACGCACAAGCTGGGCTTGCGCACGGCTCCGGGCCTGTTGCTCGACGCGCCCGCCACGGACGAAGTCGAGCTGTGCGTCGTGCTGGGCGGCGACGGGGCGATCCTGCGCGCGCTGCAGCGCTACGCGAACACGGGCGTGCCCGTGTTCGCGATCAACTTCGGCGAGATCGGCTTCCTGGCGACGGTCGAGCCGCAGGACATCGAGGACGGCATCCGCCGCGCGCTGGGCGGGGACTTCGAGCTGTTGCGCCTGCCGGCGATCGTGCTCGACCGGCCGGACGATCCGTCGACGAGCGGCCGGGCGGAGATCGGCTGGCAGACGGCGATCAACGACGTGGCGATCCACCGCAAGGTCGGCGAGCGCGTCGCCGAGCTCGCGTACGCGCTCGACGGCGAGGAGGCCGGCAGCGTGCGCTGCGACGGCCTGGTGGTCGCCACCCCTGCGGGCTCGACCGGCTACAACCTCGCCAACGGCGGGCCGGTGATGGCGTGGGGGGTGGAGGGGTTCGTGGTGTCGTTCATCGCGCCGCACTCGATGAGCGCGCGCGCGCTGGTGGTCGCGCCCGATGACCGCATGACGATCTACAACCGCTCGCGCGAGCCGCTCGACGTGGCCGTCGACGGGCGCCCCGCGGGGGAGATCCCGCCGGGCGGGCGGATCGAGGCGCGCTTCGTCAACGACGTCGGCACGATCGCGCAGCTGCCGGGCTCGTCGTTCTACCGCCGGCTGCGCGAGAAGTTCGGGCGCCTGGCCAGCTGAGCCTGAAGGCGAAGGGCTCCTCGCTCAGGCCACGCGCGCGTCGTGGCGCTCGACCGCCGGCGCATCCTCGGCGGGGCCGGTGCGCTGCATCGACGCGATGAACTCGTCGAGCTGGGCCCTGGAGAAGCGCCGCTGGCCTCCGGGCGTCCGGTAGCAGTCGATGTGGCCGGCGTCCGTCCAGCGGCGGACGGTCGCGAGCGAGACGCCCACGTAGCGGGCCGCCTGCGAGCTCGTGAACACGAGCTGGCGCTCGTTGCGCGGCTGGGGCGGGGAGACGGACAGGGACATTTGCTGGCCTCGATCGGTTGGGGTCGCTTCATGTTTCGTCCGGAACGGCTGAGAACTTGAGCGCCGGTGAGGTTTGTGGACGTTTGCGTCTGCCGGCGGCGTGTGGCGTTCATGCCCAGCCAGCCCGTCGTCCGTCGCGCCGTCGCTCGCGATCCCTGCCCCGCCCTGCATCTCGACGCATTCCTGCAAGCAACCGTGCAGACCTTCGCAAACTGGACATTTACGCGCAATCCGTCTAGGATCTTCGCGAACCTACTCATTACAGTCGTTCAACGAAGGGTTTGAGGCGCCCTAACCGGCGCGGACTGGAGATGGAGACCATGGTTGAATTCAAGGTCCACTAAGTACGACGTAGCCGTGGATCACGGCTGGTGAGGGTGCCCCGCGGGGCACCCTCACTGTTTATTCAGCACGCGCGACCGTAGGCTTGAGACGCCCGAGCGCCATGGGCTGGCGTGAGTGCCCTGCGAGCCCGGGGTGGGACGGCTCGAGCGTGGTTCTGCCATGTCGCGGACACGTCGCTCGAATTCGAGCTCCGTCTCGAAGTCGGCATCTTGGGCCTGCCTGATGAACGCAGCGGGGTCCTCCCGCCGAAGGATCGCGACGAAGCTCTCGACCAGCTCGGGATCGAACTGCCCGTTCCTCGCCCCGTTTTGCAGCTCTGTCATCGCTTCCTCGGGCGTCATCGGCCCGCGGTAGGCCTCGCGCCCGGTCATCGTGTCGTAGGTGCAGCAGATCGCGAGCACGCGCGAGGCCAGCGGGATCTCCCTGCCGATCAGCCCGGCCGGATAGCCGAGACCGTCCATGCGCTCGTGGTGGTAGAGGATGGCGTCCGCCGCCGGCCCATAGCCGTCCAGCGATCCCACCAGTATCGCTCCCTCCTGCGCATGGTTCTCCACGATCGCCCGGTTCTCGTCAGGGACTACCTCCGCATGCAGCACGCTATCCGGCCAGGTGAACTTGCCGACGTCGTGCAGCAGCGCCGAGGTGCGCATGACCTCCTGTTCGTCCTCGGTGCAACCGATCTCCCTCGCCAGCGCTTCGCAGTAGTGGGCCACCGCGGAGGCGTGCCGCCCGGTGGTGGGGTCGCGCATCGTCAGCGCTCGCACAAGCGTCCTGAGTACCCCCAGCTGCAGGCCAACGAGTTGCCTCGAGCGCGCTTCGAGCTGCTCTGCGCGGTGCTCGGAGCGCAGCAACGCGACCGTCAGATGTTGGAAGATCAGCAGTAGGACGATCGCCGCGACGAGCACCGGCAGATGCAGATTGGTGTAGGCGACAGCGAGGATGGCCGCGAGCGCACCCGCCGAGAGCTCTCCGGGAAGGAGCGGCACGAACTCGCGCACCTGGCGGGTGAGCGATCGGCCTTCGGACATCCACAGATCCAGCCCGATCAGCAGCAGATTGAGCGCGAGCGCCGCGATGAAGACGCCGAAGACGATCAGGCCGAAGATGACGCTCTGCGGCATCTGGTTGTGCGCGTCATGGACGTTGCCTGCCACCACGCGCACCACCCACCCCCCCAAGAACGGGATGGCCGCGAGCATCGAGAGGTTGTTCAGCCATTGGCTGAGCGAGAGACGCCCCATCGCCGAGCGGTGGATCATTGCGGCGACGCCGCACGCCGCAGCGGCCGCGGGCCCGAGCAGGCTCATGGCCAAGACGATCGCCACCAATGAGGCGCTCAGATGTCCGTCGCTTATCTCGACGCTGAACCACTCGCCGACCAAGGCGAGCGCGAGCAGCAGCGCGACGAGCAGTGCGGGACTCCATTCGCTGCTGCGCGATATCCACACGCCTGCGGCAAGCGTGCCCGTCAGCAGCAGGCCCTCGCCGGACAAGAAGAGACTTCGCGTGACCTTGGACGACTGCATCTGGGACCCTGTGTCCCTTAACGGCCGTCTTAGCCCGGCACTTTACGGGCGGCGCCTTGTATCCCTGTATGGCCTAGTCGCGACGTACCGAGAGGCCGGGCTCACTCGGGCGCCGGCTCGAGCGGCATGATCTCCTCGCCTGCATTTCTCGGCGCCGCATGCGCGTCGTCCGCTGGCGCCGGCGTGACGCCTGGGGGCACAAGGCGAAAGAACGCCACCGAGGTTGCCGTGCCTCCCAGGCCGACCGCCAGGAATGCGTCCCGTGGCGAGCTTATGACGGTCAGCACCCCACCCAGGGGTAGACCAAGCGCCAGCGCCAGCGCGCTGAGGGATTCGACCGCGCCCATCATTCGACCCTGCAGGCGCTGTGGTGTCAGCCGCTGTACGAGACTGATGAGCGAGGGCACATCCAAGCCGTTGCCGATTCCGCCCACGAGTGCCGCCGCGCACGCGAAGGCGAGCGACGGCGCGGCCGCGAAGCCGACGTAGGCAAGGCCGATTGCGCACGAGCCGGCGCCGAGCAGCAGCCCCAGCGGCCGCCGCAGCGAGCGCGCGAAGACGACGCTGCCCAGCACCGCGCCCGCCCCCCACATCGTCACGAGCAGCCCGAAGCCGCGATCGCCGGCGTGCAACGTCTCCTTCGCGTAGGACACCTCGATCGGGGCGGCGGACTCGAGGAAGACGAGCGCGACCGCGTAGGTGAGCAGCAGTCCGCGCAGCGTCGGCGCCTGGTTGACGTGCCGCCAGGCCGCGCGCAGGCGGGCACGCACCGAGTCGCCTTCCGCCTCCTCGACATGCGGGTGCAAGTCAAGTAGCAGCGTGCCGCAGATGAGGAACGAACCGACGTCGATGAACAGCGCCGCAGGCGCGCCTGCTGCGGCGACCACCACCCCGCCAAGCGCAGGCCCCAGCACGAACGTCACCGAGAAGGCCATGTTCAGCGCTGCGTTCGCTCTGCGCTCGGCCTCATGCGCCTCCGTCTCCAGGCTGTCGTCAGTTCGTGTCTCGGCGTCCGCCTGCGCGTGGTCGCGCGCCGCCCGCGCCAGCTCGGCGCGCAACAGCGAGCTCGCCGCTAGCGCTGCAGTGCCATCCAGCGCAGCAATCAGCAGCACCGCCGGAAGCCAGAAGTGCCACAGCAGGACCGCGAGCGCGGCGGTTGCGACTGCCTCGAAGAAGTACAAACCCGAGAGCTCACGCCGGCTGGTGGATGCCTCGACCCGGGCGACCACGGCGGGCACCACGAACGCCGGCAGTGCCTGCCCGGCTAGCAGCAGCCCCGCGACTGCGATCGCGCTGTGCGTGTGGTCGAAGACCGCGAGCATGAGCGCGATCAGGCCGAACCACGTTCCCAGCCGGTTGACGGTGTAGGCGACGATGATCCTGCGCAGCTGCGGTGAGGAGAGCGTGGATCTCACGCCCGCCACGCTAACGCTTGACAGCGACGGCATCGAGCGCGCAACAGGCCAGATACAACGGCGCTTGCGCGCTCACGAGCCTCTTCCGTGCCAGCGAGCGCGCCCGCTGCGAGCTAGCAGGCGCCGCGTCTGGACGCCGCGAGATCGACCACGTGCAGCCGCGGATAGCGCCGGCTGAGGATGCGCGCGAGCGAGCTCGCCGACGCCCCCTGCACATCCCCGCCGATCACCACCATGCGGCTGTCGCGCGCCAGCTCGAGCACCTGCGCGACCGTGGATGCCTCCACGAAGCTCGTGCGCTCGGGCATCCTCTGTGTGAGTTCGTCGAGCAGCGCGGCGCGCCTGGGCGCGTCGCCGTCGGCGACCACCACGCGCGAGCCCGCTCCGGCGAGGCCAAGCGCTGCCCGAGCGCCGCTCCGCGGCGCGCCGGCCCTGGTGTCCGCGTCGCCCCCCACAATTCAACATGATGGGTTCTGAGCGGCGTTTTGCATGTCGGCCCGATGGTGCCGATCGTGTCGTCCCAAAGGTGCAAGCGCCTGTCGTCCCTTGCAGACGTTGGATCGGTCCTGCGGAGCCGCTACCGTCCATCACGTGGAGGCCGGCACGCCAGGGGTGACGCGACCGATCGACGTGATCATCGCCGACGACCACGCGGTCGTGCGCGACGGCATCCGCGCGGTGCTGCTGCGCGAGGGCGGCGAGTTCCGCGTCGTCGCCGAAGCCGCCGACATCCCGTCGATGATCCGCGAGGTGCGCGAGCACAAGCCGGACCTGCTGACGCTCGACCTGACGATGCCCGGCGGCTCGAGCCTGGGGGCGCTGCCGTCGTGCTTCATCTCCCATCCGACGCTCGCCGTCGCGATCCTCACCATGCGCGAGGATCCCGAGTACGCCCGCCAGGCGCTGCGGGCGGGCGCGCGCAGCTACGTGCTCAAGGAGGCCGAGCCCGCGGAGCTGCTGCAGGCCTTCCGCCTGGCCGTCGCCGGCGGCAACTACCTGCACCCGCGCCTGGGTGCGCTGATGGCCACCGGCGAGGACGGCGTCACCGACGGCGTCGTGCTGTCAGAGCGCGAGCGCGAGGTCGTGCGCCTGATCGCCAACGGCTACACCAACCCGGAGATCGCCGAGCAGCTGAACGTCGCGGAGCGCACGGTCAAGACGTACCGCGCCCGCGCGATCGAGAAGCTGGGGTTCTCCTCGCGCGCGGAGATCACGGCGTACGTGCGCCGCACGGGCCTAGCCGACTGAGCGGGCCGATGGCCGGCGCCGGACGGCGTCCTCGATCGCTCATGTGCCGAGCACACTTCGCTCACTGCGTCCTTGTCCGGCTTGACCCTCGACCCGCTCAGCTGATCGGATCGATGTGGTCCCGGCCGGCACATGTGCCGGCCGGCC
>JBKQHH010000214.1:0-3288 GCA_052148875.1 Solirubrobacteraceae bacterium | reverse complement strand
GGTTGGCGGCAGGGGCGGCCTGCGTGGGCGCTTCCTGTAGCGCGGGAAAGCCCCCGTGCCCCCGGGCAACCCCAGCGAGCACCGGCACCGAACGGGTTCCTAGCGTGCGGCTCTCCGTCCATTGCTACCGGAAGGCAGCTGGCCCCACTTCCCCGGAACGACCTGGAACCCGAGATTCGCGCATTTAGCAGCGACGTCCTGTCCGCGCGCATCGTCGGGCAGCGCGACTAAGCAGTAGCGCTGGGCCCGTGCGCGGGTACTCCGGCGCCCACCGCTCTCTCACGCGTGGCGACCGTCCTGCCGACCGGGAACCCCCCGGCGACCAACCGTACGCAAACGGCGCACGGCCCACCTCACGGGCGAATCACGCAACGCCTCGAGCACCCGCTCGGCGCTCCACGTCGCCGGCGGCACCGTCCGCTCGGCAACCGGAATCCCGTACGTAGCCGCCCGAGACACATCGGGATCACGATTCCGGTTCCCGCTCGAGACCGGCAACGAGGCTATCGTCTTCTGCGGCGCACGGTCGCCGCCTCCATCCCGTAACGCGATCGAGCAGCCACCAGCGCTTCCGCGTGACCGACCTCAACACCACAAAGCGACGGCACGCGTGGCGCCAGACCGCACGCGCGATCGTCTGGTTGCTCCTCTGAGGCGCTGCAGCGCTCTTTCCGCACGTCTGGTCGTCTATTTCTCCCCCCACTCTTCGGCCTCGGCGGCGGCTTTGAGGGAGAGTGCTTGAAGTTCTGAGGTGAGCTGGCGTAAGCGTCGGTTGTTCTCGAACCAGGGTCGGTAGCGGGTCGCCTGGTCGGGGGTGAGGTTGCGGGTGACGGTCTTCTGGTTGATCTTGCGTGTCCAGGCGATGTAGGGGCCGTGCAGTTTGGGTGGGTTGGCGTGGCAGTGGCAGCCTGGGTTGGGGCAGCGGATCTGGCGCTCGGCGACCGACCCGGGCAGGCAGAAGCCGAGTGTCGCGAGCTCTGCGATGAGTTCCGTGAGGCGGCGCGCGTGCGCGGGCGCGATCGCGGGCTGCTGGTCTGTGGCGCGGGGTTGGGAGTGTTGGTCGGGCATTGGTTGTGGGTTTCCGTCCGAGGGCTACGGTACTAATACCGTAGCTACCGGACGGAACAATGACCACGATGACCGAAGATCAACGACTTGAGCTTTCCTGGAACGCGGTCGGGGCGCTGCCGATCGTCAGCCACTTCCTTGATCGCCTCGGGCTTGAGGCGCTGCTCGCGCGCTATCTCCCCGCGGGCGATGTGCGCGCGCTGATGGCGCCCTGGCGGGTAATCAGGGCGCTTCTCATCAACCTGTGTCTAGAGCGCGAGCCGCTATACGGGATCGGGGAGTGGGCTGCGCGACATGACGCGGGCGCGCTCGGACTCGAGCCCGAGGAGGTCGCGCTGCTGTGCGATGACCGTGTCGGGCGGGCGCTTGATGCGCTGTTTGACTGCGACCGCGCGTCGCTGTTGACAGAGCTGGTGCTGTACGCGATCAAGGAGTTCCGGGTTGACTGCTCGCAGCTGCACAACGACTCGACCTCGATCACCCTGTACGGCGACTACGACCAGGCCGACGGCCGCGCGCGGGGCGGCCAGGCAACAGCCGCCGCCAAGCGCGGCCATAACAAGGAGCATCGTGGGGACCTCAAGCAGCTGCTGTTGATCCTGACCGTGTCCGCTGACGGGGCAGTCCCGCTCGCGCACCGGCTCGCTGACGGGAACCTGACCGATGATCAGACGCACATCGCTACCTGGGACGGGCTGTGCGCGCTGACAGGCCGCCACGACTTCCTGTATGTCGCGGACTCCAAGCTGTGCACGCGCGAGCAGATGGGCCACATCGATACCCGCGCCGGGCGGTTCATCACGGTATTGCCCCGCTCGCGTAAAGAGGACGGGCGCCTGCGCGACTGGATGACAAGCGCGACGCCTGACTGGTCAGAGGCCGAGCGCAAACCCGCCAAGCGCAAGGGCGATCCCGACCACGTCTGGCGGGTCTGTCCGGCGCCGTTCCCGACCGCCGAGGGGTACCACATCACGTGGGTTCACTCCAGCGCCAAGCAGTACCGCGACGAGACCGCCCGCAGCGAGCGGATCGACCGCGCCCGCCACGCCCTCACCGAGCTCTCCGAGCGGCTGGCCGGCCCGCGCGCCCGGGTCAGCACCCGCGTCGCGGCCGAGGAAGCCGCAGCCGCGCTACTCGCCTCAACAGGAGCCGAGCGGTGGGTCACCCTGACCGTCACCGAAACCATCGAAGAGCACTATCGCCAAGAGAAACGCGGCCGGCCCGGCAACGACACCCGCTACCGCAAGACCGAAAAGACCCGGTTCGCGCTCGAGGTGACGGTCAACGCCGAGCAAGTCCGCTACGACGCCGCCTCTGATGGCTGCTTCCCGCTGATCACCAACGACACCAAGCTGACCGATACCGAGGTGCTCGTCGCCTACCGTTACCAGCCAAACCTCGAGAAGCGCCACCACGAACTCAAGTCCGTCCAAGACGCCGCGCCAGTAACACTCAAGAGCCCGTTCCGGATCGAGGCGCTGTTCGCATGCCAGTTCATCGCGCTACTCACCAACTGCCTGATCGAACGCGAGCTACGCAACGCGATGACCCAACACAAGATCCACGAACTGGCGCTCTACCACGAGCAACGCGCCTGCCAAGCGCCCACCGCCGCCCGCCTCTTCGACCACTTCACCGACCTAAACCGTCACCACCTCACCCGCGACGCCCAGCACATCAAGACCTTTGATCCGAAACTCAACGCGCTGCAACTCCAACTGCTCGAACTCCTCGGGATCCCCGCCAGCGCCTACACCAGCGACCCCGTCCCTGAACCAGCCCGCCAGGATGGGGGGAGATATTGACCGTCAGACCTGCGGAAAGAGAGCTCAGCCGTCCCTCCCACTGCCTTTCAGGTCACGAAGCTGCTCCGAGCCCTGAGTTCCGCGCACCGGAGGGAGACGCCGGCTGCAATCGAGATGCACGTCTCTTCCTGAGAGCGGGTCTTGCGTGGCCTTGCGATCCTGGAGGACGGTGGTTATCGGCCGGCTGGTTTGATGCCGATCCGGGCGGATATCCGCGCGAGCTCGGTGTCGTCGGAGATGCCTTGGAAGTCGTGGCGGGGGGTGTACGGTGCTTCGAGTCGGCTGGCTTCTTGGTCGGTGAGTTCGAGTTTGAGTGAGGCGATGGCGTCGTCGATGTGGGATGGCTTGCTTGCTCCGACGATGGGGGCGACGATGACGGGGTTGCGTCGTAGCCAGGCGAGCGCGATCTGGGCTC
>JBKQHH010000213.1:0-3940 GCA_052148875.1 Solirubrobacteraceae bacterium | reverse complement strand
GTCGTTGAACAGGTCCTCGGCGCCGACGCTTTCCCAGTGGTGAGGGGTGCTTTTGAAGATCGGCCCAACCGCGAAGCCGAGCGCGGGCAGCAGGAAGGACGCAGCGGCTACGCCTCCGGCCGCCTGGCCGCCCACGGTCATGAACCGCCGGCGGGTGACGGTCTCGCCCTCGAACGCGCCGGGCATGCCCCGGTCGAGGGTGTATTTGGACTTGTGCTTTGCGTGTGCGTCGGACACCGAGGCGCGAACAATATCGAGGCGCGAATCAGGGTGACGCCGGGACGCCCGCAGCGCTTGTGCACATCGCCTCGAACGCACCGGGCGCGCCCGCGAAGGCGAGCTCCTTGGCGCGCTCATGAGCAAGGCTGGATCCCCACCCGACCGCGCGCGCGCCGGCCTCCCACACCGCCCCGGCCAACGCCTCTTCGCCGGCGGCCTGCGCAAGCGCTGAGAGCGTGATCGTGTCCGCGAGCTCCGCCACGGCCTCGGTGTCACCGAGCGCGACCAGTCTGGCCAGGCCGAGCGCGTACAGACGATCGCCCGCCAGCAGGCCCAGGTCGGCCTCGGGTGGAGCGAGCACGCGAGGAGAGCCGTAGTGCAGGAGATATCCCTCGTAGATCGTCTCGACCAGCAGCTCGTACTCCGCTTGCGCGCCGCGTGCGCGGGGGCCTGCGGCAACCGTCTGAGCGGGGCCGTCCTCGCCGGGCGCCGGCGCCGGTAGCGCCACGAGTGTGGCCATCAGGCCGCCCTGCTCGCGCAGCAGCCGCGCCAGTCGCACCAGAGCGCTCGTGCCGGCGTCGACGCTCATCGGCCGTCTCCGGCGCGGGCCAACCCGTCCAACGCGGCGAACGCCGCGGCGGCGGCCTGCACGGTGCTGTCGATCTGCTCGGGCGTGTGGGCAAGCGAGGGGAACCACGCCTCGAACTGGGACGGCGGCGGGTAGACCCCGCGCGCGAGCAGCTCCCGGCACCAGGCGGCGTAGGCGGCGTGCTCACACGCGCGGGCGCCGGCGAAGTCGCTCACCGGATGCTCGCTGAAGAACGTGGTGAGGAGCCCCGGCACGCTCACGACCTGCACCGGATATCCGCCCCCTCGCACCCCTGCGGCCGCCTCGCGCAGCCCGGCCGCCAGGCGCTCGGTGATCGCCTGAAGGCGCACGTAGGCCGATTCGTCGAGCAGCGCAAGCGTCGCAAGCCCGGCGGCCACCGCGAGCGGGTTGCCCGAAAGGGTGCCGGCCTGGTAGACCTCGCCCGAAGGCGCGAGCATGTTCATCAGCTCGGCCCTGCCGCCGAGCGCGGCCGCGGGCAGGCCGCCGCCGAGCACCTTGCCGAGGATCGTCAGGTCCGCGGTGACGCCGCTGCGCTCCTGGGCGCCGCCGCGGGCGACGCGAAAGCCCGAGATGACCTCGTCGAGCACGAGCAGCGCGCCGGTCGCGCTGGCGCTCTCGCGCAGCAGCTCCAGGAACCCCGGCTGCGGCGGGACCAGGCCCATGTTGGCGGGCAGCGGCTCGGCGATGATCGCGGCGAGCTCGTGGCCGGCGATATTCGATCGGTCCGTGGCGGCGAGCAGCGCATCGGGATCGTTCCACGGCACCACCACCGTCTGTGCGGCGGCGGCGGCGAGCACACCTGGACTGGAGGGCAGCGACTGGGTCGCCAGGCCCGAGCCGGCCTGCGCCAGCAGCCCGTCGACGTGGCCGTGGTAAGCGCCCTCGAACTTGAGCACGGTCTCGCGGCCGGTCACGGCGCGGGCGAGGCGAATGGCGGTCATCGAAGCCTCGGTCCCGGAGGAGGTCATGCGCAGCATCTCCACGCCGTCCATCCGCCGGGCGACCTCGGTCGCGAGCTCGACCTCGCCGGGAGTGGGCGCCCCGAAGCTCGTACCGAGCTCGGCGGCACGGGAGATCGCGGCGAGCACGTCCGGATGGGCATGCCCTGCGATCAACGGCCCCCAGGAGCAGACATAGTCGACGTAGCGATTGCCGTCGACGTCGATCACCTCCGCGCCCTCTCCCCGGGCGAGGAAGATCGGGTCGCGGCCGATCGCGCGCATCGCCCGCACGGGCGAGTTGACCCCGCCGGGCATCACCTCCAGGGCGCGCCGATACAGGGCCGCGGAACGAGTGTCGGTCAACGCGGCCGTCACGTCATGCGCCGGCGTGCTCGCGCTCCCAAGCGGCGAACTCGTCGGTGAAGTAGAGCAGCCGGATCTTCTTGAACTCGGTGGACGAGTACAGCGTCGCGCGATCGGAGATCCCGGTCTGCTCGGCGATCGAGTCGAGGATCGCGTCGCACTGCGCCTTGGAGCGGCCGTGGGCCATCGTGAACACCGAGTACGGCCAGTCTGCGTAGGTCGGGCGCTGGTAGCAATGGGAGATGCCGCGCACCGCGGCCATGCGCCGGCCGATGTCGAGGATCTGCTCGTCGGGGACCTGCCACACGCCCATCCCGTTGGCGGAGAAGCCGGCGCGGCGGTGATACAGGATCGCCGCGACGCGGCGCAAGAGCCCGCGCTCCTGCATGCCCGCGAGATGGTCGAGGAACCGCTCCTGGGGTAGGCCCAGCTCCGCCGCGGCGGAGGCGTATGGTTCGGAGAGGACCGGCATGTCGCCCTGGAGCGCGCGGATGACGGCGATGTCGAAGTCGTCGTAGGGCTGGGGCTCGAGCTCCACCGGCTCGGAGACCTCGGCCGTCTGGGCAAGAGCGTCGGTGTAGCCCTCCATCTCCAGGTCCATGCGAATCTTGAACAGCTTCAGCGTCGGCAGCTGGCGCACCGACTCGGCGCCCGCCTCGCGCGCGAGCACCTCCAGCGTGCCCTCCAACCCGAGCGCCGAGTCGGGCTCGGTGGCGATCGTGAACCACAGGTTGAACTCGTGGTTGCGCAGGTAGTTGTGCGAGACGCCCGGATGGGCGTTGATGACCTGCGCGGCGCGATGGGGGTGCTCGGGGTCGACCTTGGCGGCGACCAGCATCGAGGAGTAGCCCAGCGCGCGCGTGTCGAAGATCGGCGTGACCTGACGGATGATGCGCTTGTCGAGCAGGTGCCGTACGCGCGCCATCGCCTCCTCCTCGGCGAACCCGCCCAACTCGGCCACGCGCGCGTAGGGGCGCGGAGCGATCGGGAACGAGCCCTGCATCAGGTTCAGCAGCCGCCGGTCGGTGTCGTCGAGCGAGATCGCGGCGCCGTCCTTGCGACTGCGCAGCTTCGGCGGCGCCGTCGTCGGCCGCGTCGGGTCCGCCACGTCGGCGAGGGGCGATGCGAGCGCTGCCTCGGGCTCGGTGCTCATCTCTGCTCTGATAGCCATCTGGCTGCGTCCTTTGCGTGGTAGGTGATGATCGTGTCGGCGCCGGCGCGGCGCAGCGAGGTGAGGATCTCGAGCACGGCCGCCCGCTCGTCGATGTAGCCGGCGGCGGCGGCGGCCTTGACCATCGCATACTCGCCGCTGACGTTGTACGCCGCCACGGGCAGGCGCGTGGCGCGCTTGACGGCCCTGATCAGATCGCCGTAGGCGAGCGCGGGCTTGACCATCACCATGTCGGCGCCCTCCTGCACGTCGAGCAGCGCCTCGCGCACGGCCTCGCGGCCGTTGGCGGGGTCCATCTGGTAGCTGCGGCGGTCGCCGAACGCGGGAGCGGAGTCGGCGGCCTCGCGGACGGGCCCGTAGAAGGAAGAGGCGAACTTCGCGGAGTAGGCGAGGATCGGCGTCTGCGCGAAGCCCTCGCCGTCGAGCTCCTCCCTGATGGCGCCCACGCGCCCGTCCATCATGTCCGACGGCGCGAGGAGGTCGGAGCCGGCGCGCGCGTGGCTGACGGCTATCTGGGCGAGCAGCTCCAGCGTCGCATCGTTGTCGACGGCGCCGTCCTCTCCCAGTACGCCGCAGTGTCCGTGCGAGGTGTACTCGCACAGACACACGTCGGTGATGACCAGCAGCTCAGGCACA
>JBKQHH010000212.1:0-3662 GCA_052148875.1 Solirubrobacteraceae bacterium | reverse complement strand
CGCGGGGGTGCAGGCCGACCTGAAGGCGTTCGCGCGCTGCGGCGTCCACGGCATGACCGCGATCACGGCGGTCACGGCGCAGAGCACGGTGGGCGTGAGCGCGATTCACCCGCTGCCCGCAGACATGGTGATCGCCCAGGTGCGTGCCGTGCTCGAGGACATCGGCGTGGACGCGGTCAAGATCGGGATGCTCGGCACCAGCGAGCTCACGCTCGCCGTGGCGCGGGTTCTGGAGGAGCTGCCCGCCGGCACACCGGTGGTGGTCGACCCGGTGATGGTCGCCGAGTCGGGCGGGCGCCTGCTCGCGCCCGATGCCCAGCGCGCGCTCATCGGCGAGATCCTGCCGCGCGCGAGCGTGCTCACGCCCAACCTGCCCGAGGCGCGGGCGCTCGCCGGCCACGTGCTCGGGGTCGCGGATGGGGAGGCCGCAGATGGGGGGGAGGCGGCGGCTGAGGAGACGGCGGCGGCGGACGAGGACGCCGAAGCCGAGGCACTGGCCCGGGCGGTGCTGGCGCTCGGCCCGCGCGCCGTCGTGCTCACCGGCGGGCATCGCGCGCGGGCGGTCGACCTGTTCGTGGACCGCGAGGGCGCCGTGGTCGAGATCGACGGCGTGCGCCACCCCGACGGCGCGGCGCACGGCTCCGGCTGCACGCACTCCTCGGTGCTCGCCGCGCAGCTGGCCCTCGGCCACTCGCCGCTGCAGGCCGCGCGCACCGCCCGCAGCATGGCGGGAGCCGCGGTGGCCGGCGGCCTGCGCGATGTGGGCGCGGGCGCGGGCCCGGTGGACGTGCTCGGACTGGCGCGCATGCGCGCCGGCTGACCGATGCCGCATGCCCGCGCCGGCCTGCCCGCGCCTGCCGGCGATCCGCGCCCGCCCGTTTGCCATAATCGGGTGACGATGAAGCTGCTGCGCATGAAGCCCGGCCATGGCGAGATCGTGCTCGCCGAGGGGGACGTCGCGGTGCCGGAGCAGGAGCGGGAGCTGATCGAGGCGTTCCGGCGCGAGCTGGACCAGGGCATGTGGGCCGCTGTGCCCACGCAGGCGCCCGGCGGCCGCCGCGAGGCGGAGCTGGTCAAGAGCTTCGCGGAAGTGCCGCGGGACGCCGAGCGCGTGATCTTCTTTCCGCGGGCCGCCGGCGGCGCACCCGCGGCGACGCGCTAGCCGCCCGTGGGCCTGGCGCTGGGCACCGCGGCGGTCGTGCTCGTTGTGCTGCTGTGGGAGCTGGCGCGCCCGACGCTCAAACGCGGGCTCGCCCAGGGCCTCGCGCTGTGGGCGGCGCACCGGCGCGGGAGCGCGCCCGCGGGCTATGACCCAGGGCGCGAGCGTCGCGCCGAGCAGCGCGCGCGCTCGCTGTTGCGCTCGTGCGTGACCGACCACGACTGGGCGATGTACCGGGATCTGGGGTTCCTGCGCGTGTGGGGCGGGCTCGGCGACTCCGGGCGCGGCGCGGATGCCGCGTATGCCTACCTGATCTACCCGCACAAGCCGATCGTCGCGTACGTGCCCGAGACGGGGGAGCTGCTGAACGAGTACTGCGTGGCGTTCCCCGACCACTCCAAGCCCTACGGCAGCTCGCGGCTGCCGGACTCCGACGACGTGCTCGCCAAGTGGATGGCGCTGACCGCCGACGAGCGGCGGCTGGTCGGCGAGGCCAACATGCACCTCCCGGGCCGTCAGGTCGACCCGGACCGGGTGCGCCGCGATCTCGTGCGTCTCGGGCGCTGGGAGCAGGAGCGCGATAACGTGCGCGCCGCGTGAGCACTCCGAGCGCCTTCGACGTCAGGCACCGCAGTCGCGCCCTCACCGAGGGGCCCGAGCGGGCGGCCGCGCGCGCGTACCTGCACGGCATCGGCTACTCGGCGGAGGACCTCGCCAAGCCGATCGTCGGCGTGGCGCACTCGTGGATCGAGACGATGCCGTGCAACTTCAACAACCGCGTGCTCGCGGCGAAGGTCAAGGAGGGCATCCGCGCGGCGGGCGGCACGCCGATGGAGCTGAACACGATCGCGATCTCCGACGGGATCACGATGGGCACCGCCGGCATGCGCGCGTCGCTGGTCTCACGCGAGCTGATCGCCGACTCGATCGAGCTCGTCGCGAGCGCCCACCAGTTCGACGCGCTGGTGACGATCTCGGGCTGCGACAAGACGATCCCGGGGACGGTGATGGCGCTCGCGCGCCTGGACATCCCCGGCGTGATGCTGTACGGCGGCTCGATCAAGCCCGGCCATTGGAAGGGCGCGGAGGTGACGATCCAGCAGGTGTTCGAGGCGGTCGGGGAGTTCGCGTCGGGGAAGATCACCGAAGAGGAGCTGCACGAACTGGAGGAGGCGGCCTCGCCGGGCGCGGGCGCGTGCGGCGGGCAGTTCACCGCGAACACGATGGCGATGGCCTTCGAGGCGCTCGGGATCTCGCCCGCGGGCTCCTCGATGGTGCCCGCCGAGGACGGGCGCAAGCTGGAGGTGGCGGTGCAGGTGGGCGAACTGGCGATGGACGTCCTGCGCCGGGGGCAGCGCCCGAGCGACATCATCACCAAGCCGGCGCTCGAAAACGCGATCGCGGCGGTCGCCACGAGCGGCGGCTCGACCAACGGCGTCCTGCACCTGCTGGCGGTCGCGCGCGAAATGGGCGTGCCGCTGGAGATCGACGAGTTCGAGGCGATCTCCGAGCGCACGCCGCTGCTGTGCGACCTGCAGCCCGGCGGGCAGTACGTGGCGACCGAGCTGTACGAGGCGGGCGGCGTGCCGCTGGTGCTCTCCCGCCTGCTGCAGGCGGGCATCCTCAACGCGGACGCGCAAACGGTCACCGGCAGGACGATCGGCGAGCACGCGGCGGAGGCGCAGGAGACGGACGGCCAGCGCGTCGTGCGGGCGCTGTCCGAGCCGATCAAAGCGACCGGTGGCTTCGCGATCCTGCGCGGCAACGTCGCGCCGGACGGCTGCGTGGTGAAGCTCTCCGGGCACGAGCGGCGCAAACACTCCGGCCCGGCGCGCGTGTTCGACGGCGAGGAGGCGGCGATGGCGGCGGTGCTCCACCACCAGATCCAGGCTGGCGACGTGGTGGTCATCCGAGGCGAGGGCCCGGCGGGCGGTCCGGGCATGCGCGAGATGCTGTCGGTCACCGCGGCGATCGTCGGGGAGGGCCTCGGCGAGGACGTCGCGCTGATCACCGACGGGCGCTTCTCGGGCGCGACGCACGGCTTCATGGTCGCCCACGTCGCGCCGGAGGCCGTCCGCGGCGGACCGATCGCGGCGCTCGCAGATGGCGACGAGCTGACGATCGACGCGGACACGCGCCGGCTCGACGTGGCGCTGTCGGACGAGGAGATAGCGGCGCGCGTGAGCGCCTATCGCCAGCCGCCGCGCGCGGACGAGCACGTGGACGTGGCGATCCAGAAGTACGCGAAGCTCGTGGGCAGCGCCGCCGAAGGCGCGATCGCCCGTTAGGAAGCCGCTGGCACGGCGCGTGCCGGCGTCCTCGGTCGCTCGCGTGCTACTCGCACGCCACGCTCCCTGCCTGTGCCCCGAAGAGGTACGTCCTTGGCACGCTTGGCCAGCGACTCCCTAAGAACCTCTACTCGGCGAGGAAGTCCTCGAGCAGCGCGTTGAAGGCGGCGGGGCGCTCGAGCATGGCCATGTGGCCGGTGTCCTCGAAGATGACC
>JBKQHH010000211.1:0-2653 GCA_052148875.1 Solirubrobacteraceae bacterium | reverse complement strand
GCCGCCGGCTGAGCTGCTGGCACATCCGCGCCCGCGTCAGGGCGGTCACGAGTATCTCGGCCCGTACCTCGGGGGCGTTGGCCAAGGCGGCGATCAGCGCGAACTCGCGGACCGCTACCGTCCCTAGAGGCGCGCGAGGTGTTCGGCGAGGAGGGCGTGCCGGGCGACCACGAGCTCGTCGGCCAGCTGCCGTATGCGGAGGCGGTGCTGAGGGAGTCGATGCGGCTGAAGGCGGTCGCGAACGGCGCGACCGTTGAGCCGCTCGTGGAGACGACGATCTGCGATACGCGCATACCCGCGGGGACGCGCCTGATCCTCGAGTTCCGCCACGTCGGCAGCCGCGAACATGGTGCGGCGTTCGACCCGGAGCGTTGGCTCGCTCCGGACGCTCCCGACGGGAAGTCGTTTCTCACGTTCGGCGCCGGCCCCAGGTTCTGCCCCGGGCGCAACCTCGCATTCCTGGAGGCGAAGACCGCGCTGGCGCTGCTCACCCGCGACTTCGTGCTGAACCTCGACGAGACGAAGGGGCCTGTCAGGGAGCGCCTCGCGTTCACGACGATCCCTGTTGGCCTGCGCATCCACCTGCGCGAGCGGGCCGCCGCGCCGGTGCCGACCGGCCTGGTCCAGCACCTGGGTGAGCGCGTCCCATTGGGGTCGGTTCCTGGGGTGTCCGGGTAGGCGCAAATGGGAGGAGTTGACACTCGCGCCTCGGCCACGACGGACCCTCGATACGCGCTGAGCGCGTCCGACAGGGACGAGCACGATCGACTCAGCCGCCAGTCCGAGCTACATGAGCCGTTCACGCGCCGCCTGCTCCAGCGCGCGGGAATCGAGCGGGGCATGCGGGTCATGGACGTCGGGTGCGGGCCGGGCGATGTCAGCCTGCTTGTGTCAGAGCTGGTCGGCGTCGACGGCTCGGTGGTCGGGGTCGAGCGTGACGAGCACGCTGTCGCGGCAGCGCACCAGCGGGCCGTCGAGGTTGGGCTCGGCAACGTCGAGTTCGTGTGCGGGGACTTCCGCGATGTCCAGCTTGACGGCGGCCCGTTCGACGCTTTGGTCGGGCGGTTCGTGCTCATGTACCAGGCCGATCCGGCGGACGCAGTCAAGCGGGCCGCACACCATCTTCGCCCCGGCGGGGTGGTCGCGTTCGCGGAGGCGAACTTGCCAATCGGATCAGCGCTCCCGGCGAGGTCTTTCATGTCCTGGCCGCCGACGCCTGCCTCTGAACAGGTCAACGAGTGGATCTACGAGGCGTTCCGCACGCTCGGCACCCAGCCGGACATGGGCATACGGCTGCCTGACACCTTCGCGCAAGCCGGCCTTGACCCCAGCCCGGACCTGGAGACGGAGCTCGCGCTCCTCGTCGGCGAGGACGCGATCGATCATGGAGTGGATTTCATGCGCAGCCTCCTGCCAGGCATCCTCGCCGCCGAGATCGCCTCGGAGCAGGACATCGACCTCGACACCCTCGCCGAGCGGCTGCGTGCCGGAACAGGATCGGTCGGGCGGATCAGCTGCTGGCCCACCGCGATCGGAGCGTTCGCCACCAAGCCGTCAGGGGCGTCGTCGTGAGCCAGGCGAGCCTCGAGCAGGCTGTGACGCAGGCCAGCGCGTACGTGATGGCCGAGACGGAGGCTGGCAGTGAGCACGAACGGCTGGGGCTGCTTGAGTCGGCCCGCGACCCGGCGACGATCGACCGTCTGAAGCGGCTTGGCGTGAGCGCCGGCTGGCGGTGCCTGGAGGTCGGGGCGGGGCGCGGATCGATCGCGCGCTGGCTCGCCGAGCGCGCCACGGCGACGGGTACCGTCGTCGCGGCTGACATCGACCCGCGCTTTTTGACCGACCTGCCTGAGAACGTGGAGGTGCGAGGGCTCGATGTCCGCACCGACGAGGTCGAGGCCGGCGGGTATGACCTCGTGCACTGCCGGCTACTGCTGATGCACCTAGAAGATCCCGCCACCGTGCTCGCGCGGCTCGCCGGCGCACTGGCACCGGGCGGGGTGCTGCTGGCCGAAGAGGGCGATTTCGGTCTCTACCACTACAGCGGGCAGGCCGACGCCGACGCACTGACCAGCGCGGCGCGCCGGGCGCTGGACGCGATGGCCGACGCCGGGATCATGGCCGCGTACTTCGGACGCGGCCTGCCGGGAATGCTCGCCGCGACCGGGCTTCAGCTGCTCGGTGGCGAGGTTGAAACTCACGTGAGCGGACCGGGCGAGCCGGGCTACGAGTTCCTGCGTGCATCCTTGCTGGCCGTGGTCCCGAAACTGATCGCCGCAGGCGTGATCGAGGACAACCTCGCGCGGCTGGAAGGCTTCTTCAGCCAGCCCGGCAGCCTCGTCACCGGCGCAAGCCTCGTAGCCGCGTGGGGTCGCCGGACACCATGACCGCGACTCGCTCGATCGCCGATCTGCCCGGCCCGCGAGGCTTGCCGCTCCTCGGCAGCGCCCACCGGCTGCGCACCGCGCAGTTTCACACGCTCGCCGAGCAGTGGTGCGAGCGCTTCGGCCCGATCTTCCGCTTCGATCTTGGGTCCAGGCGGATCGTTGGGATCGCCGACGCAGATGAGATCAACACGATTCTGCGGGCGCGCCCAGCGGGATTCAGGCGCTGGCGGGAGATCGAATCCGTCGCCCAAGAACTGGCCGGCAGC
>JBKQHH010000210.1:0-9204 GCA_052148875.1 Solirubrobacteraceae bacterium | reverse complement strand
CCAGTCACCGACGCGCCGCCCGAAGCCGCGACCGTCCCCCCCACCAAGCTGCCGTCATACACCTTGACCGTGACCGCCGCATCATCCCCGCTCGCCACGCCCGCAGCGCCGCTCAGCGTCGGTTCCGCGCTGTTCGTGAACGCGGGCGGCGCGACGATCGTCACCGCCGGCGGCGTGGTGTCGACCGTGAAGGTGACGGCGCTGCTCGTGCCGACGTTGCCCGCTTCATCGCTCTGGGCGGCCTGCGCGGTGTACGTGCCGTCCGCCAGATGCGGGGTCTCGTAGGACCATGCGCCGGCGCTCACCGGAACCCCCGCCGAAGCCACCACCTTCCCGGTCAGCAGGCTGCCTTCGTGGATCGTGACGGTGACGGTCGGATGGTCCACGGCGGCTACTCCCGCGGTTCCGCTGAGCGTCGGTTCCGAATTCTTCGTGGGAGAGCTCACGGCGTTCATCGTCACCGCCGGCCCGACCGTGTCGACCGTGAACGTGACCGCGGCGCTCTTGCCGATGTTGCCGACATCGTCTGACTGTTCGGCCTGCGCCGTGTAGGTGCCATCCGCCAGTTTCGTTGCCTTGTACGACCATTCCGCGCCGTTCGGCGTGACGCTCGCCGACTGCGCGGGCGTTCCCCCAACCACCGCACCGGCATAGATCTTGACCGTCACGCTCGCGTCATCGCCGGTCGCGACCCCCGCCGCCCCGGTGAGCGTCGGTGTCGCATTGTTCGTCGGAGAGGGCACGGAGCTCATCGTCACCACCGGCGGCGTCGTGTCGATCGTGAACGTCACGGCGCTGCTCTTGCCGACGTTGCCCGCTTCGTCTGACTGTTCGGCCTGCGCGGTGTAGGTGCCATCGGCGAGATGCGTCGCTTTGTACGACCATTCCGCGCCACTCGGAGTGACGCTCGCCGACTGCGCGACCGTCCCCCCCACGCTCGCGCCCTCGTAGATCTTGACCGTGATGGTGGGACGATCCCCGCTGGCCTGCCCGACAGCCCCACTCAATGTTGGCGTCGCGTTGTTCGTGGGCGACGCCAACGCGTTCATCGTCACCGCGGGCGGCGTTGTGTCGACCGTGAACGTCATGGCGGCGCTCTTGCCGAGATTGCCGGCGTCGTCGGACTGCTCGGCCTGCGCCGTGTAGATGCCGTCGGGGAGATGCGCCGCGGTGTACGACCATTCCGCTGCGCTCACCGTTGCGGCGCCCGTCGCCTGGATGGTCCCCGTTGTCCCTTTGCCCTTGTAGATCGTGACGGTCACGGCAGCGTCATCCCCGGTCGCCACCCCCGCGGCGCCCGTCAGCGTCGGTGTCGGGTCTTTCGTGGGAGAGGCCAGCGTGTGGATCGTCACCGCGGGCGGCGTCGTGTCGACCGTGAACGTGACCGCGGCGCTCTTGCCGACGTTGCCGGCTTCGTCTTCCTGCGTCGCCTGTGCCGTGTAGGTGCCGTCGCTCAGGTGCGCCGTCGTGTAGGACCAGGCCGCGTCGCTCACGGCGACGCTTTCGGAGGCGGCGACGGTCCCGCTCGCCGAGGTGCCCTCGTACACTGTGACCGAGACGGTCGCATCGTCCCGGGCTTCCACGCCCGCGGCGCCGCTCAGCGTCGGCGTCGGATCGTTTGTCGGCGATGCCACCGAGTTCATGGTCACCGACGGCGCGGTCGTGTCGATCGTGAACGTGACCGGAGCGCTCCTGCCGGTTTCCGATTCGTCGGTCTGTTCGGCGACCGCCGTGTACTGCCCCTGCGGGAGGGGCGATTCGGGCGCGATTTCCCAGGTGATTTCCCCCGGGGCGACTTCGACGGGCAGGATCGTCGGCGTCTGCACCGGCGTGCCGGTGGCGCTGGGTCCCGCGTAGATGTCGAGCGTGACGGCATCTTCGAGGTCGCTGGTCGTGCCGCTGAACGGCAGCGTCTGGTCGTTGGTGGAGATCCCGCTGTGGGGCAGCGCGATCGCGATCGTCGGTTCGGCGGCCAGCGCGGTCCCGGCGCACGCCGCGACGAGCACGACGAGCATCGCGAGCACGGCCGCGCTCGCGCGCACAAGGTTCCTTCGGGCCGTCATCGAAGTGCCGCTCCCAACCATGTCGTCTTCCATCCCACTCGGGCGCAGCGGCATCGGACAGCTCTCCGTATCTGCCCGGTCGCTTCCGCCGCTCCGCATGATAGGGGGATTCGATGCGGATTTGGAAACGCTGCACGTCGCCGCCCGTCGGCCGGATGCCGCGCTGAGGGCGCGACATCCGGCCTGGGGACGGGAGCTAGGTGGCCACGGACGGAGTCTGCGAGCCGCTTCGCTCGCAGCTCGCGCCTATTCTTCGTGGCCCGTGAATTCGATCACCTGCTGGAAGGTGGAGCGGTTGGTCCAGCTCATCGTGCCGTGGAACAGCGGGTCGGGCGGGAAGGTGATCCGGACTTCCGGAGCCCGCCACGCGGTCGGGTCCGAGCCCTGCGAGGTTTCGAGCCCTTCAACCGCTGTCTGGATCACGGCCCACAGCGATGCCCGACACGCTTCCAGGCTTCCGTTGCCGCAGTAGTGGCGACTGTAGGGCTGCGCGACCGGCTGGCCGAGCTCCGAGCGCAGGTCCTTGTACACGTATCCGTACCACCCGCCGTCGAATGACGACCCGCCGGAGTTCGGCGGATTGTCGGTTCCTTCCAGCGATTCGAGTTCCGACGTGAGCGAGCCGAGGACCGGGCCGAGGACCGCTCGCGCGATCGGCGACCAGATGGCGTCCATGATCGCCGCACCGGGTTCGTTCGGCCGGTTCAAGCCGTACAGGCTCGCGCCGTTCGCCGTCCATTCGCTGACGATGTTGGCGGCCTGTTCGGCGAGTTTGCTCGGCGCCGGGCCACCTGCGAGCACCTGCTCGATCGTCGGCCAGACCGCGACAGCGCGCAGATCCTGCGTGGCGGCCCGGTTCATGATCTTGACGTCCTGGACCTCGTTCACGCCTTTGTGTTTGAATCCGTTGAACATCTGCACGCGGTGGACGGGACCGTAGGAGTAGGTGCCCGAGGCCGCCCCCCATTCGGGTGCCGGCTTGTTGTTCCAGCTCAGCAGCAGGCCGCTCGCCGGGTTGGCTTCGTGGGCGTGCTGTTCGAGCGACAGGAAGCCCTGCCAGTCGTATTCGCCGTTGCCCAGCGTCGGCAGGCTCGGGTCCGTGCCTTCCGCCGGGATCGGTAGCCGCCCCGAGGAGAAGTAGGCGATGTTTTCGCTGTCCAGGTAGGCCATGTTGAACGTCGTGCCGAGCTGGTCCGCGGCTTCGTAGAACGTCCGCGGCGAGTGCACCTGTTCGGAGTCCAGGCGGCTGAAGGCGAGCTCGCCTTCGGGCTCGTGGCCGCGGTCGGCGCGGTCGGTGGCGACCGCGTACGGCGCGCCTTTGACCGTCACCGTGCCGCTGACCGGTCCGTACACGGATTCTTTGAAGTAGACCTCGTGCGCCGGTTCTTTGCCGCTTGCGCCGAGTTCGCCCGCGTCGACCGTCGTCATTTTGATGCATTCGTGGTCGTATTCGTAGTATTCGGATTCACGGGTGACGGGGCCGTCTTCGGGGTTGCAGAGCTTCAGCAGGAACTGCTGTTCGTTCTCGCTGTCGGCGCTCGTGAGGCTCCACGCGAAGTCGGTCCCGCGGCCGATGAACACGTACGGCGAGATCGGCGCGACGATGCCCTCGGCGTTGATGCCGGGCCCGTGCAGCTGCGCCTGGAAGACGATCTCCGGGTAGAAGTAGCCGAGCTGCGGGCCCATCACCGCGACCGGGTGCCCGCTCTTGCTGCGGCTCGCGCCGACCACCAGGAAGTTCGAGGCGTTGCGGTGCGTGGTCTTGGCCGCCTTCATCGCGCGCACCGCCTCCGGGCTCGCGGAGCCGGGGTCGATGAGCATCGCCCCGGGCGTCGGCCCGCTCGGCACCGTGTCATACGGGAACGCTTTTTCGGCGGTCGTCGGCGCTTCCGGATCGTTGACCTCGCGCAGGTCGCGGAAGACCTTCAAGCCTTCCGTCGGCCCGAGGTTTTTCTCGAGGTTGGCGAGGAAGTTCGAGTCCGCCACTTCCGAGCCGCCGCCGTCGCCGAAGATCGAGCCGATGAACGCGAAGCCGGCGATCGCGTCGGCGAGCGTCACCGTGGGCAGCCGCTGGGCTTCGGGCAGCGTCTGCTCGTAGCCGTTGATGCCTTCCGCCCATTCTTCGAGGTCTGCGATGACCTGTTCGCCTTCGGCGCCTTTTGCCAGCAGCGTCGACTTCTGCGCTTCGACGTAGGCGATCGCCTGCGCGCTCGGCTTGAACGAGCGGTCCTGGAGCAGCAGTTCGAACGCGTTCAGGCCCGGGACGCTCATCGCCGCCACGAACGCCGGCCCGAGGCCCAGCTGCAGGAGCAGCCCGCGGTCCTGGGCGGCGACCCAGCCGGAGCCGTACATCACGTCTCCGCGCGTGGCTCCGTAGATGTGCGGGATGTCGTGTTTGTCGCGCCAGATTTCGAGGCCCGGCCGGCTCGTGAACTCCTCCGTGTCGCCCGCTTCGTGGGGTTCCTGGAACTTCTCGGAGACGTAGTCGTGCTTCAGTGCGCCTCCGCTGACTTTGCCCTGCAGACGCGTGAGTTTGTTGTAGAGTTCCGCCTGATCGTCCGAGAACGGGCCGGGTTTGAGACCGCCTTCCGCGCCCGGAGCGAGGATCTGAAACGCCCCGCCCGACAGGTCGGTGATCGCGGCGCCCGCCGGCGCCGCTGCGAGCGCCATCAGCAGGCAGCCGGCCGCCACTCCCACAACCAGCCGCAAGAGCCCTCTGGCTCCGCGCGCCGAAACGATCCCTCGCCGAGAACCCCCACGCAGCCGCATGCCCGCCTCCTTAGCTGCCCGTCACGAGCAACGGGCAATCGCCTCCATCCTTGGAACGATCGTATCACCAGCTGTCAAGCCCCAGACGCCTCGCGGTACGGCTCTCGGCTCGCGCGGGCCTGTCACGGCCGGCGCTGCAGATCGCGCAGGAAGTACGCGATCGCCCGGTTGAGCAGGCCGGCGCGCTCCCACTGCAGGAAGTGCCCCGCGCGCTGTACGACGAACGGTCCGACCAACTCCGTGAAGGCGACTTCGCACATCTGCGGGAACTGTCTCCAGATGACGTGGTCGTCCGCTCCGTAGAGCGCGAGCGTCGGCACGGCGCTGACCTCGAAGAAGCGCGGCGGCTCCGACAGCGCTCGCGTCCCCAGCGCGCTCTCGTAGTTGCCCCACCCGGCACGCAGCCGCCGCGCGTCGGCGAACGGCTCGGTCATGAAGTCCACCTGCTCGCGCGAGAACGCGCCCGGCGAGGCCCAGAAGCGGTGGCCGTAGAACTCGCCGACGTAGCGGCGACGGCGCTCGGGGCTGTCGAGCTCGGCGGCGAGCGCGTCCGCTTCGCGTCCCTGGCGCACGAAGTAGTCCGCCGCCATCCGCAGCTCGGCCGGCGGCGCGAGCGGGATGCCCGCGGCCTCGTACTCGCGCCCCAGCAGCGGCAGCACGCTGTTGAACAGCACCTGGCGCTCGACGAACCCCGGGAAGCGCAGGCCCAGGTCCTGGATCACGCCGCCGCCGAGGTCGCCGCCCGCCGCGCAGCAGCGCTCGTGGCCGAGCACGCCCGCCGCCAGCGCGTGCAGGTCGTGCGCGTGCGCGGCGAGGTCGTAGAAGCCGTCCGGCGCCAGTCCCGAGTCGCCGAAGCCGCGCAGATCGGGGGCGATCACCTCGAAGCCCGCCGCTGCCAGCGGCTCGATGTTGCGCCACCAGATGCGCTTGGTCTCCGGCCATCCGTGCACGAGCAGCAGCGGGTATCCGCCCTTCCCCGCGCGCACGTACGCGATGCTCACGCCAGGACGGACCTCGGCGTGCTCGAGCGCAAACGCATCGGCGCGCGGCGCGTCCTGCATTGCGGGCGGGATCCTAGACTTCCAGGAAGCGCAGCACCACGCGGCCGAGCACGATCACGTCGCCGTCGCGCAGGTCGGCCTGCTGGACGCGCCGGCCGTTGACGAACGTGCCGTTGGCGCTGCGGTCGTCGAGGATCCGCGCGCCCGAGGGGCGCGGCACGAGGATCGCGTGGCGTCGCGAGACGGAGCTGTCGTCGAGGCGCAGCTCCGCAGCGAGCCCGCGCCCGACGTGCATCGCCCCGCCGGACAGCGCGATCAGCAGCGTTCGATCCGGTCCCTGGATCTCGATGTAGCGCCCGGGCTCGACGGGCTCGGCCGGCACCGCCTGGTGGCGAACGCGCTCGTCCAGGCAGGCGATCGGGTCGAACCTCTCGGTTATCCCGTCGGCGGCGGAGCGGCTGAGTGTCTGTGCGGTCATGCGAGCAGCAAACCGCATGCTATTCACGCCAACCTCAAGCTACGTGAAGAAATGAAGAAAGAAAGCTCCCAAAGAGCGTCGAAGGGAGCGTCCGCGGCGAGTCTCTAGGCGAGTGTCGCCGTCTGCGAGCCGCCGCCGGCAGTCCCGGGGGGGCCGCCTCGTCCGGACTTCCCTTCGGCCTTGCGACGGGCCATCCGCTTGGAGCTCAGCCAGCCCCAGCCGCCGACCGCGACCACGGGGACGACGTACATCATCGAGATGTACCAGTGCATCAGGCAGGCCAGCGGCGCCATCCCCGCAAAATCTAGCACGCCCTCACCACGCCTCCTCGGGCGGGCCGCCCGGAGCGCCCGTCGCCCCGCCCCCACCCCCGGCCAGGGCCGCGCGCGCGCGCCGGCGGCGCACGAACAGCACGAACGCCAGCCCGCCCACGACGATCACGGCGCCCAGGATGATCACCGCCAGCGGCGCCTTGGAGCTCTCCGGCGTCCAGAACAGCTGCCCGGCGATCGCGCCCCTGGCGGCCCCGACCGCGATCGGGACCTTCCAGTCGGAGATCCACGTGCGCTTGCTCTTGTCCTTGACCTTCGCCGGCGGCACCGGCGACATCCAGTGGATGCGGTGGTCGTGCCATTCGAACTGGCCCGTGCGATCGATCACCTCCCACTTCGGGGGGGCGCTCGCGTCGGCGATCGGCGGGACCGTCACCTGGGCGTAGAAGTTCGTGTTCAGGTACGTCGCCGGCGAGCGCACGTTCTGCTCGGCGGTGCCGTTGGCGAGCACGCGCGCGTAGGGCTCGCCTTCATAGCCGTAGATCGTCACCGTCCTGCCCGTGTGGTTGGTCATCAGGATGCGGTCGGCGAACTCGAGCACCTGGAAGCTCAGCCCGGGCACGCTCGGCGTGACCGCGGTGATGTAGGAGCGGTAGTCGTAGCTGGAGCCCTGGTCGTTGATCGGGTTGGCGGACTCGGTGGACGTCGACGCGGCCGCCGCCGCGGCGCCCGTCGCGCTCACGCAGGCCGGCAGCATCAGCAGGGCGACACCCAGCAGCACGGGAAGCGGACGGCGGGCCACGGCCCCGAGACCGTAGCGCAGGGACGCCGGCCTCACGTGCCCACCGCGGAGAGCAGCCACAGCCCGAAGCTCGTGAACGCGACCATCACCGCGAGCATCCAGTACTGGCTGCGCACCGCCTCTTCGGGGTCCTTGTAGAGCACCAGCGCGCGGTCGTGCGCGAGCGCCAGGCCGCCCACGTGGCCGCTGACCAGCGCGGCCACCTGCACGTACCAGATCGCCGCGTAGGAGAGGAGGTGGTAGTCGATCTGAAAGCCGCTCGTCCCGAACAGGTTCGACCCGTTGCCGAGCGGGTCCGAGGCGAGGTAGACCATCGCCTGGCTCTGCCACAGCAGCAGCGAGAAGTAGTGGGCGAGCACGTACGCGAACGCGATCGGCACGAGCGAGTGCGCGAACGCGCGCGTGAGCATGCCCCGGTCGTAGCGCTCGCTGACCTTGCGCACGCCGAGGATCCCCACGCGGTAGACGGCTGAGATCAGCAGGATGCAGAACAACAGGCCGACCGAGTACGCGAGCTCCTGCGCCGGCGTGGGGTGCAGGCCGAGGTCTTCGAACAGGCTCTGCAGGTTCGGCTCGTTGTTGCGCCAGATGCCGCCGTTGCTGAAGCCGTCGAAGGTGGTGGTGCCGATCTGCGCGCAGATGAACGCGACCGTGCCCACGCCGATCCGCAGGTCGGTGACGCCGCTGAGCGGACGGCGCAGATAGACGACCCCGTCCTCCCGGCGCACGAGCGCGGAGAGCTTGGAGAGCAGGTTGAAGTACACCCCGAACCCGTCCGCCTGCGAGCTCCACTCATCCACGCCGAACAGCGCCATGCCGACGAGCATCACCAGGAAGTACGCGAGCGACAGCGCCGCCAGGATCGACGGCCGGTCTTTTTCGACGTAGACCAGCTCCAGCCACGCGAAGCCCACGATCCCGGCGATCGCCGGCCACAGCCCAAGCCGGCGCGGGTATCGCAGCGGCGGGCGGCCGGGGCGCCCGCGCCGCAGCAGGCGCACGAGCGCCGCGCACGCGCGCGCGCACGTCCGCCACGGGCTGAACGCGCGGAAGACGTCGCCGAACAGCACGCTCGCGACCGGCGTGCCGACCCAGAAGACGACGTATATGAACGTCACCGAGAAGTTCGCCTGCGTGACCTGCGCGCCGGCGAACCCGCTGTAGACGACCACCGCGAACAGGCCCACTCCCAGGAGGCCCGCCAGCCATTCCAGCGGCCGCGGCAGCCGGAAAAGCCTGCGCAGCCGCGGCTCCTGCAGCTGCGGGCGCGTCCACATCGTCGACAGCGCGACGAACGAGACCACGAGCACGATCGCCGCCGTCCAGCTGAACAGCCACACGGGGATCGGCAGATCGGCCTTGCCCACGATCCCGTGCGCGTCGGCGCTCGCCGGGAGCGCGAGCGCCATCAGCCCAAGCCCGCCGAGCAGTGGCACCAGCATGCGACGGGACGGGGCTCTCATGCGCGAGGGAGTCTAGGCAACAGCATGGCTCGGCCTCGCCGATCGGGCCGCGCTCGCGTACCCTGACGCTGCATGCTGAGCGCTCCGTTCGCCGTCTCCACGGACACTTCCGCCGCCTTCCAGCTCGGGCCGCTGGCGATCTTCGGGCTGCTGTACGCGCGGCGCGCGCACACGCTCGCCGAAGACGACCACCCGGTGCCCGGCTGGCGCCAGGCGTGCTTCTACGGCGGGTTCGTCGTGATCGGGGCCGCGCTCACCTCGCTCGGCGCGGCCAGCCAGGACCTGCTGTGGGTGCACATGGTCGAGCACCTGCTGCTCGGCGACATCGCCGCGCTGCTGATCGTGCTCGGCCTGAC
>JBKQHH010000209.1:0-6559 GCA_052148875.1 Solirubrobacteraceae bacterium | reverse complement strand
GTCATGTACGGGCGCTGCACCGCCACGGTGGACTTCAGCGTCCTGCAGGGAGAGGGCTTCGAGGTCCAGTACATGAAAGAGGAGGAGATCGAGCGCTTCGCCAGGGAGCGGATCGGGCGCACCATCGTGGTGGTGGGGGCCAGCACCGGATCGGACACCCACAGCGTGGGCATCGACGCGATGCTCAACCTCAAGGGCTACCACGGCCACCACGGCCTGGAGGGCTACCGCGCCTTCGAGACACACAACCTCGGCAGCCAGGTGCCCAACAGCGTGCTCGTGGCCAGGGCGATCGACCTCAACGCCGACGCGATCCTCGTCTCGCAGACCGTCACCCAGCAGAACCTCCACGTGCACAACCTGACCGAGCTCGTGGAGATCGTCGAGGCGGAGGGGCGGCGCAAGCAGCTGATCCTGACCTGTGGCGGCCCGCGCGTGTCCAACGAGCTCGCCAAGGAGCTCGGCTACGACGCGGGCTTCTCCAAAGGCACAGAACCGCACCACCTGGCGACGTTCATCGTGCGCGAGCTGGCAGCGCGATGCTCAGTGAGCTGACGGCATCGACCCGGCGCCTGGCGCTCGTCGGCCTGGCCAAGAACACCGGCAAGACCGAGGCGCTCGCGGCGCTGCTGCGCGAGCTGCAGGACGCGGGCCGTCGCGTGGGCGTGACCTCCGTCGGGCGCGACGGCGAGGAGCGCGACGTGATCGACGCGCGCATCGAGAAGCCGCGCGTGCGGCTGCCCGCGGGAAGCCTCGTCGCCACCACGGACGGGCTGCTGAGGGCGAGCGGCATCCCCCACGAGCTGCTCGAGGACACGGGCGTGCGCACCCCCCTCGGCCGGGTTCTGATCGCGCGCCTGCGTGGCGCCGGCGCGATCGAGGTCGCGGGCCCGAGCGCCGCGACGGACGTGCGCGCAGTCGCGGACGCGATGCTCGCCCACGGGGCGGAGCAGGTGCTGATCGACGGCGCGATCGACCGCCGCGCGGCCTCCTCGCCGGACGTCGCCGACGGCCTGATCATGTCGACCGGCGCCGTGCTCGACCGCGACATCGACGAAGTCGTATTACAGACCAGGGACGCCGTCGATCTCGTGCGGCTGCCGAGCGTCGAGGACGCCTTCCACACGGCGGCGGAGGACGAGCGGCTCGCGCTGCCGCCGCGCTTCGCGCTCACCGCCGAGGCCGAGCAGATCGCGCAGCTGCTCGACGAGAACCCGGCCGCGCGCTGGCTGGTCGTCGCCGGCGCGCTGCCTGACAGGTTCCTGCGCAGCCTCGTGCACCCGGTGCACCGACGCGGGCGCGAGCTCGCGCTCGTCGTGAGCGACCCAACGAGGGTGTTCCTCTGGAAACGCGGCCCCGAGTGGTATCGCCGCCAGGGCATCCTGCTAAAGACGTTGAAGCGCATCGAGCTGGAGGCGCTCACCGTCAACCCGATCGCCCCGCAGTCGCACCGCTTCGACTCCGCGCAGCTGCGCGCGTTGCTGGAGGAGGCGATCCCCGACGTGCCCGTGTTCGACGTGCTGCACGCCGACTACCGGGGCGCGAGCGCCGTCAGATAACGCTCGGCTCGGCCCGAGCGCGCCGGCGAGCGTCTAGTCGGAGACAACCTCGGCCGCATTCTGACTGTGTACGGCTAGTAGCGGGCGCGCGATGTTGAACCCCGCTGTCGTTCGCGATAGAGCTTTCGAGTCCGTCAGTCGGGATCCACATGACCACGCTCGCCACCGAGAACATCCGCCCCTGCGCCGGCCAGCCGGATGCCTCCTCCATCCTGGTGTCGGTCGTCATCCCGTGCCTGAACGAGGCCGAGAACATCACGCAGTGCGTCACGGCGGCCCTGAGCACGCTGGAGCACTGCGAGATACCGGGCGAGGTGATCGTCGCCGACAACGGCTCCAGCGACGACAGCGCGCGGCTCGCCGAGCTCGCGGGCGCCCGCGTCGTCCATGAACCGCGGCGCGGGTATGGCAGCGCGTACCTCGCGGGGTTCGCGGCCGCGCGCGGCGCCTACGTCGTGATGGCCGACGCCGACCTCACGTACGACTTCGGCGAGATCCCCCGCTTCCTCGCCGAGCTGGAGTCGGGCGCGGACATGATCGTCGGCGACCGCATGCAGAACATCCACCCGGGCGCGATGCCGTGGCACCACCGCTACGTCGGCAACCCGCTCCTGTCCAGCTTCCTGAACCTCCTCTTCCACACCGGCGTGCGCGATGCGCACTGCGGGATGCGGGCGTTCCGAACCGAGTGCCTGGACGCGCTGGACCTGCGCACCACGGGTATGGAGTTCGCCTCCGAGATGGTCATCCGCGCGGCGAAGACCGGGCTCGTCGTCCGCCAGATCCCGATCGAGTACCACCCCCGCGGCGGAGAATCCAAGCTCTCGAGCTTCCGCGACGGCTGGCGGCATCTGCGCTTTCTGCTGCTGCACGCGCCCAACCACCTGTTCATCCTCCCGGGCGCGCTGATGTCGCTGCTCGGCGCCCTCGTCTCGCTGACCGTGCTCGCACACATCGACGTGCTCGAACGCCGCTGGGACCTGCACACGCTGATCGGCGGCTCGCTGCTGCTGATCGTCGGCGTGCAGGTCGTCAGCCTCGGGCTCTGCGCGCACGCCTACGCGACGTACTTCATGGGCGAGCGCGACGCCTGGTTCGACCGCGCGCGCGAGCGCTTCAGGCTCGAGCACGGCCTGATGCTGGGAAGCGCGGTCGCGCTGACCGGGCTCGCGCTGGTCACGGTGGTGGTGTTCGACTGGATCGACCGCGGCCTCGGCAGCCTCTCGCAGGAGCGGATCGCGATCGCCGGCGCCACGCTGCTGGTCGTCGGCATCCAGATCGTCTTCTCCTCGTTCCTGCTCAGCATCCTCGGCCTGCGACGCGATTGATGCGCGTCAAGGTCACGCTGGCGGTGGGCATCGCGCTCCTGGCCGCCGTCGGCGCCCTCGCGCTCACGCGCTCCCCGCCGCGCGTCGTGGGAGCGGATGCCTCGAGCGAACGCTCGATCCTGGCGCACCTCAGTGGCGACATCTCGGTCTGCCAGACGGGTGAAACGCTGCCCGCCGACGTGTCCGCGATCCGCCTGTCGATGTGGGCGTTCCTCGGCTGGCCCATGCATGTCGTGGCATACCAGGGCTCCCGGGTCCTCACGGAAGGACGCCGCAGCGCCGACTGGACGAGCAACTCCGTCACGGTGCCCGTCAAGCCGCTGGATCACGCGACTGCAGGGGTGGCGCTCTGCTTCGCGATCGGCCCGAACAGCGAGCCGGTGCTCATCCTCGGTCAGTCCACACCCGCGCCCGAAGCGGCGGTGGCCGTCAGGGGCGGCGCGCCCGGGCCGGGGTCGGAAATCGAAGGACGACTCCCGGGCAGGGTGGGCGTCGAATACCTCGCCGCCGGGCAGGGCTCGTGGTGGTCTCGCGCCCTGTCTGTGGCGAGCCACATGGGGCTCGGTCGCTCCTTCAGCGGGACGTGGATCGCGTACCTCGTCGCGGCACTCATGGCCGCCGTCGGCTTCCTCGCCGTGAGGCTCACGCTGCGAGAGCTGCCGTGAGCAGGACACCCGTCCGATCCCCACGCAGCGGAGAGACGTCCGTCGGCTCTCGCCCGTTGACGCGCAGGCACAGGCTCGAACGGCAGCGTGCCACGCGCCGAGAGCGCGCTCTGGGACGAGGCGGGCCGTCGCTTCGCGTACTGGCGCCGCTCAGGCGGGTACCCGCAGCCGCCTGGGTGTGCGCGTCGATCGCACTGCTGAACGCCCTCGCCTGGTCGATCATAACGCCGCCCTTCCAGGGAAAGGACGAGGTTGACCACTTCGCCTACGTCGCGCACCTGGCTCAAAAGGGAACGCTGCCCGAAGGCAGCGGGGAGAACGAGTATTCCCCCCAGGAGCTGCTCGTGATGGAAGGACTGCACTACTACCAGGTGCGGTTCACTCCCTACACGCCCGCCATCTCATCGGCGGCGGAGCAGGGCACGCTGATGGAAGAGGTCGACGCGGGCGAATCAGTCGAAGGCACGGGAGGCGCCGGCATAGCCACGAGCGAGCCGCCGCTGTACTACGCGCTCCAGGTGATCCCGTATGAGCTGGGGGGCGCCAACATGCTCACCCAGCTGCAGCTGATGAGACTGCTGGGGACGCTCTTTGCGGCGATGACCGCGCTGTTCACGTTCCTCTTCCTCCGCGAGAGCCTCCCCAGCGTGCCGTGGGCCGCGACCGTCGGCGCCCTGTGCGTCGCGCTGCAGCCGCTGCTCGCGTTCATCTCCGGCAGCCTCAACCCAGATTCGATGCTGTACGCGATCACCGCCGCGGTGTTCTACTGCCTGGCTCGCGCGTTCCGCAGAGGGCTCACCCGCAATCTCGCGATCGCGCTCGGGCTGCTCATCGCGATCGGCTTCGCGACCAAGCTCAACTTCATCGGCTTCGCGGCCGGCGTGTTCGCGGGTCTCGTGGTGCTGGCGGTGCGTGGCGCGAGATCCGCGGGCCGCAGGGCGCTGCTGCCCCCGGCGCTCGCCGCCTGCATCGGACTCGCTCCGGTGGCGCCCTATGCGCTTCGCAACGTCCTGACGAACCGTCCGACGTTTGGATTCGCCTCGGGAGTCATGGGCACGATCACGAGCAGCGCGCTGTTCAAAGAGCTCAGCTACGCCTGGCAGCTCTATCTGCCGCGCCTGCCGGGCATGCCCCACTACTTCACGGGGATGATGACGTTCAAGGACGTCTGGTTCGACCGCTCGGTCGGCCTCTACGGCTGGATGGACACGATGTTCCCCGGCTGGGTCGACAATGTCGCGCTCGTGCCGGCGGCGATAGTCGCGTTGCTGTGCGCCCGCGAGCTGCTCGCGCGACGCCACGCGCTCTGGGCGCGCCTGCCGGAGATCGGCATCTACGTCGCGATCGTCGTCGGGGTGCTCGCGATGATCGGGATCTCCTCATACTCCTCGGACGTGATCACCGGCGAAGCCGCCTTTGGCGAGCCGCGCTACCTGCTGCCCATGCTCCCGCTGCTCGGCGCCGTGATCGTCCTGGCGATCCGCGGCGCCGGCCGACGCTGGGCTCCCGTGGCCGGCGCCGCGATGGTCGTGCTGTTCCTCGGACACGACATCTTCAGCCAGCTCCAGGCGATCGCGCGCTATTACGGCTAGCGTCGCGCGGGGCCACGGCAAGCGTGGCCCCGCAACCAGGCCAGCTCATCTGTACGAGCGTCCCGGTCACCATGCGCGACTATCCGGCCCAGTCCTCACGATTCTCGCGTCTATTTGACTTCGAAAGCCCCACCGCCCTTCATTAACACAAAGACATCCGCTTCGAGTTCGGCTTCTTTACCACCTAGTTTCAGCTTGTTGTTGGGTGCGCCTTTCGTGAATTCTACCGTTCGTCTTGCGTTGTTCACTAACCCAACGAGCTCGCCTTCGACAATGTAGTTGGCTTCCTCCGAACAACCCCTGACCGGGATTAACGTGAAGACACTCCCGGATGGGTCGGGTAGGAGTAAGGCGTACGACTCTCCGCCGATGGTACCCAGATCGAGCTTTGCTGTACTTACGAGTAACCCGTTGAGGATGCTGCAACCCGCCGGTTTCGGCGCGGTGCATTGTTTGAAGTCCACAACGCCTAACCCTAACCCTAACGCGGGCGACCCACCGTTATCGATCGTCCCCGAGCCGCTGGATTCCCTGCAGACAACTTCTGCCGCGACCCCAGCGATTTTGGCTTTCAGGATGCCGTTCCCTAATTGCTCTCCTTCGACTTCTAATACTCCGGGCAGTAGGACTCCGTTGACATACCATTGTAACGCTGATGCTGACGGCGACGCGACAGCACTGACCGCCAACACGGCGAACAGACCCATGAGGATCAACCTCAAACGCGACATGCCCCTAACCTCCTTCTCCGCCCCGGGATGCCCGGGACGACTCGTGGATTGTGGTCGGCCAACCGTGCCTCACGTGACCCGCCCTGAGCCAGCTAGCGCTGCACGGTGAGACCGACTGCTAGAGGATGCGCGAGCGTGACCACCGCGTCAAGGTTCACGGCCGCGCCAGGAACGGCCATAATTCTTTTCACCGACCCAAACGGCTGGAGTCACCCGTACCGGTGGTTCCTCTATTATCGGGGGAACGGCACCACGCTATTTGCGCGGGTGAGAGACACCACGGACGGACACGCGGCTGCTTCAGGTCGCCAGCCAGACCGCCCAACAGACTGACCCACGCCCGCGAACGTGCCGGCGGCTACTCGCTAGGCCTGGCTCCACGAGCAGCCGCCGCACGGCGTCGATCCTCAACCGGCACCACACGTTCGATTCTCAATCGGCCTTGACACCGTTACGCGCACGCAGCAGGCGTTACTCGGCTTCTATAGTATCGTGGCCTTCCATTAGCAGAAGATCGTCGGATTCGAATTCGGCTTCTTTGCCTCCGAATTTCAGTCTGTTGTTCACACCTTTGTTTTCGAATTCGATCGTCTGCCTCGCGTTGTTCACTAACCCGACGAGTTCGCCTTCGATAGTATAGTTGGCTTCCTCCGCACAACCCCTGACCGGGATTAACGTGAAGGC
>JBKQHH010000208.1:0-13692 GCA_052148875.1 Solirubrobacteraceae bacterium | reverse complement strand
CCGGTTCGCCGGCTGGGCCGATCACGTTGGGCTCCCAGTCGTAGAACTGCAGCTGCGCGGTCTTGCCGACCTCGTTCTGCGCCTGTTCGGCATTCTTGACGTCCGGCAGCGACACGTCGATCTGATCGTTGCCGGAGCTCTGGATTTCCGGCTGCGCCACCCCCAGCTGGTCGACGCGCTTGCGCATGATGTTGATCGCGTGTTCCAGCGATTCCGAATCGAGCTTCGACGCCGCGGTGGGCTTGGCTTGGTAGACGAGCTCGACGCCGCCCTTCAGGTCGAGCCCGAGGCGCGTCGGCTTGAGGGCGATCGCCGCCGCCGACGCGGCCACGAGGCCCGCGACGATCAGGAGGATCAGAGCGTTGCGTCGGCGGTCGGTCATCGCTCAGAGACTACTTATCGGGCGTGAGCACCAGCAACAGCCCGCCGTCGTCGTCGTAGGCGGGGAACATGTCAGCTTTGGCGCTGGCCGTGACGTCGCGTTCGCCGCTGACGCGGACCGGGACCTCCAGCGCGCGCACCCCCCACTCCAGGACCGTCGCCACCGGGTCGTCTCCGTTGGCGAAGCTCAGGCCGAGCACCTGCTCGACGCGCTGGCCGATCACGTCTTCCTCCTCCAGGCCCGTGAACGCGAACGAGTTCTTTCCGCACCCGACGACGCGGCCCTCGCCGTCGCACACGAAGAACGCCGCATCGGGCGCCGGGTAGTAGTCGTCGAGCAGTTCGAACAGGAACGCGAAGCCGCACTTCGCGCAGCCCTTGGGTTGACGCGTGAAGCCGATGTTGCGATCAAGCTCGCTTGTGCGGTGCCCGCAGTTCGGGCAGATGAACGGATGGGTCATGGTGTCCTCACACAGACTACTCAGGGCCGGGCCGGGGAGGCGCCTGTCGGGGGCACCTCTCAACATCCCGGCGCCGCGCTCCCGCGCGGCTCAGAACAGCGATGCTCCCGCCGGCGCGGGCGCCTCCAGGCCGAGATGCTCGTACGCGGCGGGCGTCGCCATCCTGCCGCGCGGCGTGCGCTTGATCAGCCCCTCCTGCAGCAGATACGGCTCGTACACGTCCTCGATCGTGTCCTGCTCCTCCCCGACCGCCACCGCGAGCGTGGACAGGCCGACGGGACCGCCCGCGAACTTGGCGCAGATCGCGCTGAGGATCTCCCGGTCCAGGCGATCGAGCCCGCGCTCGTCGACCTCCAGCATCTCCAGCGCCGCGTGCGCCGCGTGCGCCGTCACGACACCCGCCATGCGCACCTCGGCGAAGTCGCGCACGCGCTTGAGCAGCCGGTTGGCCACCCGCGGCGTCCCCCTGCTGCGCGCGGCGATCGCGAGCGCGCCGTCGTCCTCCAGCTCGATCTCGAGGATCCCCGCCGAGCGGCGCACGATGATCGCGAGCTCGTCCACCGCATACGGTTCCAGGCGCGCCTGGATGCCGAAGCGATCGCGCAGCGGCGTCGTCAACAGGCCCGTGCGCGTCGTCGCTCCCACGAGCGTGAACGGGGGCAGCTCGAGCGTCACCACGCGCGCTCCCGCGCCCTGCCCGACGGTGATCGGCAGCCGGTGGTCCTCCATCGCCGGGTAGAAGGTCTCCTCCAGCGTGCGCGCCAGCCGGTGGATCTCGTCGACGAAGAACACGCTGCGCGGCTCCAGCGCAGTCAGAAACGCCGCGATGTCTCCCTTGCGCTCGAGCGCCGGTCCGGCGGTCTGCACGAACGGCACCTCCAGCTCGGCCGCGACGATCTGCGCGAGCGAGGTCTTGCCGAGCCCCGGCGGCCCCGCCAGCAGCAGATGGTCGAGCGCGTCGCCGCGCGCGCTGCACGCCTCGATCGCCACCGCCAGCTGCTCGCGCAGCGTCTCCTGCCCGACGAACTCCGCCAGCCGCCGCGGGCGCAGCGAGCGGTCGAGCTCGTCCTCGGCGACGAGATACGGCGTCTGGATGCGGGCGGCGGTCTCGGTCATGGGTTCAGGGCTCACGACGCCGAGCGCGCAAGGCGCAGGGCGCCTCCGAGCAGCTCCTCGGCGGTCTCGCCCTCGACGTCCCTCAGCAGCTCCTCGGCCTCGACCGGCGCGTAGCCGAGCTCGAGCAGGCCGTCGCGCGCCAGCACGCGCGGATCGTGCGGCTCGCCGCGCCGAGCCACGATCGGCATTCGCGCCGCGCCGGGCGGGTGGGCTCCGATCCCGTCGACGCCCACCTTCTCGCGCAGCTCGACGATGATCCTTTCCGCCGTGCGCTTGCCGATCCCCGGAACGGCCTGGAAGCGCGCCGCATCGCCCGCCGCCAGCGCCCGGATCAGCTCCCGCGGCGCGCCCGCCGAGAGCACCGCCAGCGCGACCTTCGGGCCGACCGCCTGGACGGACAGCAGCATCAGGAACAGGTCGCGCTCCTGCTCCGAGTGGAAGCCGTACAGCGTGAGCGCGTCGTCGCGCACGATCAGGTGCGTGTGCAGCGTCACCTGCTCGCCGATGGCCGGGACGTGCGCGAGCGTCTGCGCGGAGACCGCCGCGCGGTAGCCGACGCTGCCGCTGAGGACGACCACGTGGTCGGTGCGGCGCACGGCGACCTCGCCCCGCAGCAGCGCGATCATCCGCCCGCCCCCACACTCGCATGGGCGCCTGCACCCTCACGGGCACAAGCCAGCGCCATCGCCAGCGGCGCGCAGTTGACGTGGCAGACGGCCACCGCGAGCGCGTCGGCCGCGTGGTCGGGCCGCGGCTGCTCCGGCAGGCCCAGCAGCGCCTGGACCATGCGCGCCACCTGGTCCTTCTGGGCGCGCCCGCTGCCGCACACCGCGCTCTTGACCTGCTGCGGGGTGTAGCCGGCGCAGGGCAAGCCGTGCTGGCCGGCGGCGAGCAGCACGACGCCGCGTGCCTGCCCGACGGCGAAGGCGGTGCGCACGTTCTGGCCGAAGTACAGCTCCTCCAGCGCGACCGCGTCGGGTTCGTGCTCCTCCAGCAGCGCGTCCACGGCGGCGTGGATCTCGGCCAGGCGCCGCTCCGGCGCCAGCTCCGCGCGCGTGCCGATGACGCCGCCGTCCAGTGCCAGCAGCCGGCCGCCGCGGCGTGCGACGACGCCGTAGCCGGTGCTGGCGAGGCCGGGGTCTATGCCGAGGACGATCACGGCCTGTGATTCTGCGCCCGCCACCGGACGCCTGCCTCCCCTACGCTGCGCGGGATGGCCGCGCCACAGATCGATTTCGCCGCCGAGGGCCTGCTCGACGGGCTCGAGGGCGAGGCGCGCACGGAGCGCCTGGCGCTGCTCGAGCAGCTGAGCGGCGAAGGCGTGGCGCTGTCGGAGCTGCGCCGCACGACCGCCAGCGGCACGGTCATATTCCTGCCGGCAGACCGCGTGATCGTGGGCAACGAGCGCTACACGGCTGCGCAGGTGGCCGAGCTCAGCGGAGTCGAGCTGGACTTCCTGGCGGCGGCCCGCCGCGCGATGGGGCTTCCGATCCCCGAGCCGGACGAGCTCGTGTACACGGAAGCCGAGCTCGAGTCCGCGGCGAGGATCGTCGTGGCGCGCGAAGCGGGCATCTCCGACCAGGACATCCTCGACCTGCTGCGGGTGCTCGGCCGCGGTCTCTCCCAGGCCGCGGACAGCCTGCGGCTGCTGCCGCTGAAACTGGTGCTCGAGCCGGGGATGAGCGAGCGCGACCTCGCCAGCCGCTACGGCCAGGCCGTCGCCCAGCTGTACCCGCTGGTGGACCCGATGCTCAGCAACGTGCTCGCGCTGCACCTGCGCCACACGGCCCAGAGCGAGGTGATCAGCGCCCTGGAGCGCGACGGCGGGCGCCTGCCCGGCTCGCGCGAGGTGGCCGTGTGCTTCGCCGACCTGGTCGGCTTCACCCGCCTGGGCGAGGAGGTGCCGCCGGAGGAGCTCGGCCACCTCGCCGCGCGCCTGGAGGCGCTCGCCTCCGAGGTCGCCGCGCCCCCGGTGCGGCTGGTCAAGACGATCGGCGACGCGGCGATGCTCGCCGCGCCCGAGCCCGGGCCGCTGCTGGAGGCGGCGCTCGACCTGATCGACGCGGCGGACGCCGAGGGCGAGGACTTCCCGCAGCTGCGCGCCGGCGCGGCCGCCGGCCTGGCCCTGCCGCGCGCCGGCGACTGGTTCGGCCGGCCGGTCAACCTCGCGAGCCGCATCACCGGGATCGCCCGCCCGGGCAGCGTGCTCGCCGAGCGCGAGGTGCGCGAGTCGGCCAGGGACGCCTACGGCTGGTCCTACGCCGGCGAGCGTCGCCTGCGCGGCATCCGCGAGCCGGTGCCGTTGTTCCGGGCGCGGCGGCTGCCTGCCTGAGCCTCGCCCGCGTCCTGCCCGGACAGCTCGCCCGCCTCGTCCCCCCACAGCCGCCACGGCGCCTCGCCCGAGGCCCACAGGTCGTTGAGCGCGACGGCGTCCTTGTAGGTGTCCATGCACTCCCAGAAGCCCTCGTGCCGGCGCGCGCGCAGCTCGCCGGCCGCGGCCAGCCGCTCCAGGGGAGCGCGCTCGAGCACGCTGTCGGCGTCGAGGTGGTCGAGCACTGCCGCCGAGAAGCAGAAGAAGCCGCCGTTGATCCAGTGCTCGGACGTGGGCTTCTCGCGAAAGCCGGTCACGCGCCCGTCGCCGTCCAGCTCGGTCACCCCGAACTGCAGCTGGGGCCTTACGACGGTCATGCTCGCGAGCGCGCCGTGGGCGTGGTGGAAGGCGAGCAGCGCATCCAGGTCGACATCCGCGACGCCATCCGAATAGGTCGCGCAGAACATCTCATCTCCTGACAGGCGCCGCTCCAGCCGCTTGATCCGCCCGCCCGTCTGCGTCTCCAGGCCGGTGTCCACGCACTCGACGTCCACGCCCGCCGGCCACTCGTGCCCGGCGGCGAACTCCTCGATCAGCTCGCCCCGGTAGCCGGTCGCCAGCAGGAAGCGGCGAAAGCCCTGGACGGCGTACAGCTGGATCACGTGCCACACGATCGGCATGCCGCCGATCTCCACGAGCGGCTTGGGGATCGCCTGCGTGTGCTCCTGCAGGCGCGTGCCGCGCCCGCCGCACAGGATCACGACGGGCGGCCGGCTGCGCCACCCGTCATCCGAGGAAGAGGGGCCCGGCTGGCCGGCCTGCGGCCGGCTGCGCCACCCTCTAACCGGCGACACGCTCGAGCACGTCTGCGGACACGTCGAAGTTGGCGTGCACGGCGCTGACGTCGTCGTTGTCTTCCAGCGACTCGATCAGCCGCATCAGCTTGCCCGCCTGGGCCTCGTCGATGGGCACGACGCTCGACGGGCGGTACGCCAGCTCGGCGCTGTCCATCTCCACGCCCGCGTCCTCGAGCGCCTTGCGCACGGGCCCGAAGTCGGCCGGCTCGGCGATCACCTCGAAGACGCCCTCGTCGGTGATGACGTCCTCGGCGCCGGCCTCAACGGCGACCATCAGGTCGTCTTCGGAGTAGCGCTCGGCGTCGATCACGATCGTGCCCTTCTTGTCGAACAGGTAGGCCACCGATCCCGGCTCTCCGAGGCTGCCGCCGTTCTTGGAGAACGCGTGCCTGACGTCCGCGCCGGTGCGGTTGCGGTTCTCGGTGAGCGCCTCGACCAGCAGCGCCACGCCACCAGGCCCGTAGCCCTCGTAGAGCACGCTCTCGATCGCGTCCGCCTCGCCGCCCTCGCCGGTGCCCTTGGCGATCGCCCGTTCGATGTTGTCCTTGGGCATCGAAGCTTCCTTGGCCTTGCGGATCGCCAGATCCAGCGCGGGGTTGCCGACGGGATCGCCGCCGCCGTCGCGCGCGGCGACGGTGATCGCGCGCGTGAGCTTGGAGAACTGCGCGCCGCGGCGGGAGTCGACGATCGCCTTCTTGTGCTTGATGCTCGCCCACTTGGAATGTCCTGACATGCCAGAAGGATACTTCGAGGGGCATCCGGCCCCTCGTTCCGATGGAGACGTGCGACTTCCAGTCGCCCGTGACCGCCGGACCTCGCGGTCCGGCTCTAGGATGCGAGCCGGCATGGCGGCACCCTCCCCCGACATCTTCAAGGCGTACGACATCCGCGGGCTGTACGGCGAGCAGATCGACGGCGACCTCGCCGAGCGGATCGGGCGGGCCTTCGCGCACGTGCTCGGCGCGCTCGCGGGCAAGCCGGTGACGCGGTTGCGCGTGGGGCTCGGGCGCGACATGCGCCTGAGCGCGCCGGAGCTCGCCGGGCGCTACCGCGAGGGGCTGCTGGCGGCTGGCGCGAACGTGATCGACGCGGGCCAGGTGGGCAGCGAGATGCTGTACTTCCTGGTCGGCTCGCGCGAGCTGGACGGCGGGCTGATGTGCACCGCGTCGCACAACCCCAAGGCCTACACCGGCGCAAAGCTGGTGCGCGAGGGGGCGATCGCGCTGTCGGGCGACTCGGGCATCCAGGACATCCGCCGCGAGGTCGAGGCCGAGCTCGCGGCGGGTGCGCAGGCGAGCCGCGGCGAGCCTCCCGCGCGCGGCGCGCTCGAGGAGATCGAGCTGTATGAGGAGTTCCAGAAGGCTGCCCTCGCGTTCATCGACCCGGAGGTCGTCCGCTCCACGGGCAGGAGGCTGAAGGTGGTGGTGGACGGCGGCAACGGGATGGCCGGCCCGATGGTCGGCCCGGTGCTGGAGGCGTTGAATCTCGAGCTGCTCGAGACCTGCTGGACCCCCGACGGCAACTTCCCCGACCACGAGCCCAACCCGCTGCTGCCGGAGAACCGGCGGCTGATCATGGAGCAGGTCCGCGACACGGGCGCCGACCTGGGGATCGCGTGGGACGGCGACGCGGACCGCTGCTTCTTCATCGACGACACCGGCGCGTTCGTCGACGGGGACTTCCTCACCGCCCTGCTGGCGCAGTCGCTGCTGCGCAAGAACCAGAATCCCACCCGCCCCGAGGCGATCCTGTACGACGTGCGCGCCTCGCGCGCCGTCGCCGACACGGTCCGGGAGGCGGGCGGCATCCCGTACATGAACCGCGTCGGGCACGCGTTCTTCAAGACGCGCATGCGCAAGGAGGGCTCGCTGTTCGGGGGCGAGGTCTCCGGGCACTACTACTTCCGCGACTTCTACTGCGCGGACTCCGGCACGATCCCGGCGCTGCTCGTGCTGGAGCTGCTCAGCCGCGAGGGCAGGCGCATGTCCGAGCTGCTCGCCCCCTACCACGCGAAGTACTTCATCTCCGGCGAGGTCAACTCCGAGGTCGCCGACCCGCGGGGCAAGATGGAGGAGATCGCCGCGCGCTACGCGGACGCCCGCCAGGAGCGCCTGGACGGGATCTCGATCGACTACGAGGACTGGCACTTCAACGTGCGGCCGTCCAACACGGAGCCGCTGCTGCGCCTGTGCCTGGAGTCGCTGGTCTCGCCCGAGGACATGCGGCGGCGGCGCGACGAAGTCCTCGAGCTGATCCGATCGTGAGCGACGCGGAGGATCCGCGGGAGCAGGCCGCCGACACGGAGGACCCGCAGGCGCGGGCCGAGCGCGAGGCGCTCGCGCTCGCGGCCGACGCGGGCATCCACCGGCTGGCGATCCCCACGCCGTTCATGGTCGGGCGCGTGAACGCGTACCTGATCGAGGACTCTCCGCTCACGCTCGTGGACTCCGGCCCGAACTCGGCGAAGGCGCTGGACGAGCTCGAACAGGCGCTGGCCGGGCACGGACACGCGGTCGAGGACATCGAGCTGCTGGTGATCACCCACCAGCACATGGACCACTTCGGGCTGGCGTCGATCCTCGCGCGCCGCTCGGGCGCGGAGGTCGCGGCGCTCGACCGGCTGGCGCCGTTCCTCGCGAGCTACGGCCACCAGACGGACCTCGAAGACCGCTTCGCCGAGCGCCTGATGCTGCGCCACGGCATCCCGCCGGAAATCGTGACCGCGCTGCGCGCCGTCTCGGCGGGCTTCCGCGCGTGGGGCTCCGCGGTCGAGGTGACGCGGCCGCTGGCCGACGGCTCGGCGCTCGAGCTGCGCGACCGCACGCTGCGCGTGCTGCACCGCCCCGGCCACAGCCCGTCGGACACGGTGTTCGTGGACGAGTCCCGCGCGATGATGCTGGCCGCCGATCACCTGATCGCGCACATCTCCTCCAACCCGCTGCTCGCCCGGCCGCTGGACGCCGACGAGGAGTACAGCGAGCCCCGCCCGCAAGCGCTGATCACCTACATGGAGTCGCTGGAGAAGACGCGCGCGATGGAGCTCTCGCTGGTGCTGCCCGGCCACGGCCGCCCGATCACCGACCACGCGGCGCTGGTCGACGAGCGCTTTCGCATGCACGCCCGCCGCGCGGAGAAGATGCTGCGCCTGATCGCCTCGGGACCGCGCACCGCGCACGAGATCGCGCAGGAGATGTGGGGCAACGTCGCAGTCACCCAGGCCTACCTGACCCTCTCGGAGGTGCTCGGCCACGTCGACCTGCTGCTGCGCGACGGCGCGGTCGTCGAAGAGGAGCGCGAGGGCGTGGTGCGCTTCCGCGCGGCCTGAGCCGCCGCGCCTACAGCGTGCCGGCCGGCGCCAGCCACTCGCTCTCGAACGCCAGGCTGGTGTGTTCGGCGAGGATGTCGTAGTCGGCGTCGTAGTGGAGCACGCCGGCTTCGGCGCGGTGGGCGCAGGCAGCGATCATGATGTCGATCGGCGCGAGTCGGTGGTGGCCGACCTCGGTCAGCTCTCGCTGCGCCTGGGAGGCCAGGCGTTCGACCTCGCTGTCGATGGCGACTCGCGGCAGCCCGTCCAGCCGCGCCATCAACGCCTTGCGGTCCGAGGCCGAGCGCGCAGAGAAGCCGACCTCGAGCAGGAACGGCAGGCAGACGGCGATCTCCTGCGCTTCCATCGACGCCGCGAGCGTCTCCGCCCGCGCCTTCGCAACGACGCCCTGAAGCATCCGTGCCCACGCGGAGTTGTCGAGCAGCAGCACGCTACTCGTCGTAGTTGGCTGTCAGCCCAAGGTACTTGACCTCTTTGGCGGCGGCGACGTCCAGCTCGGGACCGTTGCCGTTGCGTATCCAATCCGCAAGCTCCTCACGGGCCTTGCGCGCTTTCTCGTCGTCTGGCAGCCGCCGCGCCTTGGCGCGGGCGCCAATGATGAGCAGCTCGGCGAAGTCGATGGGATCGCCGTTCAGCTTCGCCCGCAGCTCATCGAGCGCCTCCTGAACGGGCGGCGTCTCGGTGATCGTATGGCGGGGCCTGGTCGTCGGCACGCTCGAAGTGTAGCACGGTGTCGCACCGATGAGCCCGCGCGGGCGGGATCCCCCAAGACCCGCCGCGCAGCGTCCGCGTGGAACGCCGCCCCCTGCGCTAAAATCATATTGTCGATGCCATCAGTGCAGAAAGTCTCCCTGTTCTCGTTCCCGGACCCCGTCAACGAGGTCGCCGCACGCCTGGTGGCGGGCGGCGTGGTGCTGCTGAGCGCGGCGGCGATCGCGCTGAACCAGCCGTGGCTGACGGCGCTGATCGCGTACGGCTTCATCGCGCGGGTGGCGAGCGGCCCCACGCTCAGCCCGCTCGGCCAGCTGGTCACGCGCGTAGTCGTGCCGCGCCTTCCCGTCGCCGCGAGGCCGGTTCCGGGCCCGCCCAAGCGCTTCGCCCAGGGGATCGGCGCGACGCTGTCGCTCGCGGCGGCGGTGCTGGTGCTGGGCTTCGGGCTGAGCACCGCGGCGTACGCGCTGCTCGGGACCCTGATCGCGGCGGCGACGCTCGAGTCGGTGTTCGGCGTGTGCCTCGGCTGCCAGCTGTTCGCGCTGCTGATGCGCGCCGGCGCGATCCCGCCGGAGGTGTGCGAGCGCTGTGCGAACATCGCGACGGAGCTGCGCCGGCCGGCGTGAGCGAGAGCCCGGCCCGCTGGGAAAGACACCGATGCTGTTCAAGCAGATAACCCACGACGACCTCGGCTGCGCCTCGTATCTGATCGGGGACGAGCACGCTGGCGTGGCGGCGGTGGTCGACCCGCGCTTCGAGATCGACGAATATCTCGAGTTGGCGCGCTACCGCGGCGTGAACATCGCGCATGTGCTGGAGACCCACAACCACGCCGACCACGTGTCCGGACACGGGCGGCTGGTGGCGGCCACGGGCGCGCGCATCCACGTGCACCGCCTGGCGGCTCCCGACTACGAGCACGAGCCGTTCGACGACGGCTGGGAGCTGCAGCTGGGTTCGCTGACCGTCCGCGCGCTGCACACCCCGGGACATCGGCCCGAGCACACGGCGTTCCTGCTGATCGACACCGAGCGCGGAGCGGACCCGTGGGCGCTGCTGAGCGGCGACAGCCTGTTCGTGGGCGACGTCGCGCGCACCGACCTTGCGATCGAGGCCTCGCAGGGCGCGCGCGAGATCTTCGCATCGGTGCGCGAGAAGCTGCTGCCGCTGCCCGACGACTGCGAGCTGTGGCCGGCGCATCTGGGCGGCTCGATGTGCGGCGGCGCGGGCATGGACGCGAAGATCTGCTCGACGATCGGCTTCGAGCGCCGCCACAACCCCACGCTGGCGATCGCCGAGGAGGCGGAGTTCGTGGCGCAGGCGCTGGCGAGACTCGGCCCGCAGCCGCCCAACTTCGAGAAGATCGTGGCGCTCAACCGCGGGCCGCTGGTGACCAGCGGCGTGGAGGTGCCGGCGCTGTATCCGCACCAGGTGCAGCTCAAGCGCGAAGAGGGCGCGCTGCTGGTGGACGTGCGCACCGACCTGCAGTTCGACGACGTGCACATCCACGGCTCGATCTGCATCCCGTCGTTCACCTCGGGCTTCGGATCCAAGCTCGCGTGGCTGGCCGATCACGACCAGGAGATCGTGTTCATCGGCCGCGACGACGCCGACGGGCGCCGCGCGGCGAAGCTCGCGCTGGCGGTCGGCGTGCGCAACATCGCGGGCCTGCTGGCGGGAGGGATGACCAACTGGCGCCAGGAACGCCAGCCGGCCGACCACACCGACCGGGTCGCGGCGGCCGACCTGCGCGGCTGGCTGGCCAAGGAGCCGGAGCTGCAGCTGCTGGACGTGCGCGAGCGCCACGAATGGGCCGCGGGCCACGTGCCGGGGTCGGTGTTCACCGCGTGGCACGACATCACCGAGGTGCCGCCCGGAATCGACCCCACGCGGCCGATCGCGGTGATCTGCGCGGGCGGCGCGCGGGCTGCGACCGCCGCCAGCCTGCTCAAGCTCCACGGCGCCCAGGACGTGATCCACGTGGTCGACGGCGGCGTGCCCGAGCTGGCGGACGCCGGCGTGCAGCTGGAGTCGAGCCCCGAGGCGCCCGCGGCGAGCGCCGCCTGACCTAACGGTCCCGCTCGATCTCCGCCAGGTGCTCGACGTTGGCCCGGTCGTCCGCGTCGGGGCTGGGCTCGGCGGCGAACCACGCGTCGAGGATCTCGCCCAGCTGCGCGGCGGAGGTCGCGCGCAGGCTGAGCGCGAGCACGTTGGCGTCGTTCCACGTGCGCGCGCCGGCGGCCGTGGGCGCGTCCAGGCACAGCGCGGCGCGCACGCCGTCGACCTTGTTGGCGGCGATCGACGCGCCGGTGCCCGTCCAGCAGCACACGATGCCCTGCTCGGCGCGCCCTTCGGCGACGTCGCGCGCGACCGCCTCCGACGCCCACGCCCAGTCGTTGCGCTCGCCCTCGGCGAGGGCGCCGTGGCGGAGCGTGTGGTGTCCGCGGCGCTCGAGCTCGCCGGCGATCGCGCCGGCCACGCCGGTGAGCTCGTCCGCGGCGACCGAGACACGCACGGTCTGAGTATCGCCGATGCCCCGCCGGACGCCGCTCGGCCCAGGGGCCGGGGCGATCCGGCGGGGCAGTGCTCTCCTGGCGGTTGCTCCCCGGTCAGCTCGGGAACGGTTCGGGCGCACGCGTGCCCGGGACGTAGCTCTCCTCGGGCTCGAGCATCGCCTGCAGCTGTGCGCGCAGCTCGGGGGTGTCCTGGTGGCCGTGCGCCGCAACGGCGTGCTGCGCGGCGGTGGCGATGACCTCGTCCTGCTCGCCGATGATCGTAAGCGAGCAGTTGCTGTCGCTCTCGAAGCGACGGCAGTCTGCGATCTTGCGTCCCATGAAGCTCACCTCTCGAGTTCGAATGCGCGTTCGATCCCGCTGTTCTTACCTACTGGTAGGTTGAATGTCAAGGCGCGTGGCCGGCCCCGCGGCACGACTCTCCCCCACGAGTCCCAGGAACAGCCGGTGCAGGCGGTCGTCGGCGCCGAGCTCCGCGTGGAAGGACACCGCCAGGGCCATCCCCTGGCGCGCCGCCACGGGATGACCGTCCACCTCGCCCAGGATCTCGACGTCGGGCCCGTGCTCGGCGATCCACGGCGCGCGGATGAAGATGCCGCGGATCGGGGGCCCGTCGATGCCTTGCAGCCGCACGTCGGCCTCGAAGCTGCTGATCTGGCGGCCGAAGGCGTTGCGTTCGGCGCGCATGTCCATCACCGCGAGGTGGTCGCGGTCGAGCATGATCAGCCCCGCGCACGAGCCCAGGATGGGAATCCCGGCCACCCCCCCGCTCCCCGCCAGCTCGCGCAGCGGCTCGGCCAGGCCCTCGCGCGCGATCCCCAGGGTCATCGTCGTGGACTCGCCGCCCGGGACCACGAGCCCGTCGAGGCCGGCGAGGTCGCCCGGCACGCGCACCTCGCGCGTGCGCGCGCCGAGACCCTGCAGCATCCGCTCGTGCGCCTCGAACCCGCCCTGCAGCGCGAGCACGCCGATCAGCGGCGCGCGGTCACCACCCACGCTGGGCCAAGAGCTGCTCGTCCTCTAGCTTCGAGCTCTCCAGGCTGACCATCGGCGTGCCGAGGCCGCGCGAGGCGCGGGCGACGCGCTCGGCGTCCTGCCAGTGGGTGGTGGCCTCGACGATCGCGCGCGCCCGCGTGGGCGGGTCCTCGGACTTGAAGATGCCGGAGCCGACGAACACGCCTTCGGCGCCGAGCGCCATCATCAGCGCGGCGTCGGCGGGCGTGGCGATGCCGCCGGCGCAGAACAGCACGACCGGCAGGCATCCCGCGAGAGCGACCTCGCGCACGAGGTCGAGCGGAGCGGCGAGCGTCTTTGCGGCGGTGGCGATCTCGTCGGCGCCGAGCGTCGCCAGGCGGCGGATTTCGCCGTTGATCTGGCGCATGTGGCGCACCGCCTCGACGATGTCGCCGGTGCCGGCCTCGCCCTTGGAGCGGATCATGGCGGCGCCCTCGCCGAGCCGGCGCAGCGCCTCGCCGAGGTTGGTGGCGCCGCACACGAACGGCACCTTGAAGTCCCACTTGTCGATGTGGTTGGCCTCGTCGGCGGGCGTGAGCACCTCTGACTCGTCGACGTAGTCGACCTCCAGCGCCTCGAGCACGCGCGCCTCCATGAAGTGCCCGATGCGCGCCTTGGCCATCACGGGGATGCTGACCGCCTCCTGGATGCCGGCGATCATCTCCGGGTCGGACATGCGCGCGACGCCGCCGTCGCGGCGGATGTCCGCCGGCACCCGCTCGAGCGCCATCACCGCGGCGGCGCCGGCGTCCTCGGCGACCTCGGCCTGATCGGGGGTGACCACGTCCATGATCACCCCGCCCTTGAGCATCTCGGCAAGGCCGCTCTTGACCCTAAACGACGCCTCGTCGCGCATGCGCCTAAGTCTAGCCGCAGGCCATGCTCGCTACTTCAGGCGAAAGGCCTTGATGCGGTCGTCGTACTGCGCCGAGTCCTGCGCGTAGACGCCATAGGCAAGGGCCTGGATGAGGCTCAACAGCGCCGTGTGCGAGCGCACGTAGGC
>JBKQHH010000207.1:0-6784 GCA_052148875.1 Solirubrobacteraceae bacterium | reverse complement strand
TCGCCGGGGTCCGGCGCGCGGTCACGGTGTTCGGCTCCGCGCGCACGCCCCCGGAGCATCCCAACTACGCGCTGGCACGCGAGGTCGGCGCATACCTGGGGCATGCCGGCTACGCGGTGATCACCGGGGGCGGCCCCGGTATCATGGCGGCGGCCAACCGCGGCGCGCGCTACGCGCGCGCGCTGTCGATCGGCTGCAACATCGAGCTCCCCCACGAGCAGACGCTAAACCCGTACGTGGACGTTGGGCTGCGCTTCCGCCACTTCTTCGCCCGCAAGGTGATGTTCGTCCGCTACGCCAGCGCGTTCGTGATCTGCCCCGGAGGCTACGGAACACTGGACGAGCTGTTCGAGTGCCTGACCCTGATCCAGACGCAGACCATCCGCCACTTTCCCGTGATCCTCGTGGGCGACGGCGAGTGGGACGGGCTGCTGCAGTGGCTGCGCACGCGGGCGCTGGCCGATCGGCGCATCGACGCCGACGACCTCGAGGTCCTGCACCAGGTCAGCGGGCCGTCGGAGGTATGCGCGATCGTCGACGCCGCACACGAGCGCCAGCGCGCCTACGGCAGCCGCGTGCGCCGTCGTGGCAGCCGCCCGACGAGCTGACGGACGCGACCGGCCGGTCATAATCCGTTGGCGATGGCCAAGTCCCGGGTCAAGCTGCCGCGCGGGGTGCGCGGGCCATACGAGGTCTACCTCAACGGCGTGCCCCAGCGGCTCGGCGTCGACTACACCGTGCGCGAAGGCGCGCTCGAGTTCGAGCGCGAGCTGCGCAAGGACAGGATCAGCGGCTGGCGCTGGCTGCTGGGCGCCTGGGGCGTTGGCACGTACCGCCAGAACGACTCCGTCGACGTCCGCTACCAGGCCGCCGACGGCTCCTCGCGCGTGGCCGAGGGGCTGGAGATCGAGCTGGGCTAGCCGCGAGCCGGGCCGACCTCGAGCCGGGCCGACCGTTACGCGGCCTTCTCCCACGGCCGGGCGAGCTTCAGCGCGCTCAGGATCGCGCGCGTGGCAGGCGAGCGGTTGAGCGTGTAGAAGTGGATCCCGGGCGCGCCCGCGGCGAGCAGCTCGGCGCACTGCAGCGTCGCGTAGGCGACGCCGAAGTCGAGCACCGCCTCGGGGTCCTCCCCGCGCGCGCGCAGCTCGCGGCGCAGGCCGTCGGGGATCGACGCGCCGCACATCGCGGCCATCCGCTCGACCTGGCCCACCCTGGTGATCGGCATCACGCCGGGGATGATCGGGACCTCGATCCCGGCCGCGCGGGCGCGCTCGACGAAGTCGAAGTACACGGCGTTGTCGAAGAACAGCTGCGTGATCAGGAAGTCCGCGCCCGCCCGCACCTTCTCGACCAGGTGCTCGAGGTCGGCCTCGGGGCTCGCGGCATGGATGTGGGTCTCGGGGAAGCACGCGGCCCCGATCGCGAACGGGTAGTCGCCGGCGATCAGCTCGACCAGTTCGCGCGAGTACTCGAGGCCCCCCTCCGTCTTCGTCCACGCCTCCTGCCCGGCGGGAGGGTCGCCGCGGAGCGCGAGCACGTTGTCGATGCCCGCGTCGCGCATCTCCTCGAGCGTGACGCGCAGCTCGTCGACGGTCGCGCCGACGCACGTGAAGTGCGCCATCGCCTCCAGGCCGTACTCCTCCCTGATCCGCTTGACGATCTCGATCGTCTTCTCCCTCGTCGAGCCGCCCGCGCCGTAGGTGACCGACACGAACGACGGCTCTAGCGTCTTCAGCTCGGCGAGCGCCGTGTACAGGTTGCGCTCGCCCTCGGGCGTCTTGGGCGGGAAGAACTCGAACGAGAACGCCGGGGTGGGCGGGTCCTGATTCGCCAGGATCTGATCGATGCGCATCGGCTGATTATGAAGTCCACCGCTCGGGCTCACCCTGCCCCGACGATCCGCCGGGGATGCGGTGAACCTCGCCGAGCGCCTGCAGGTGGGTGAGGTAGCAGAGGATCTTCGACAGCAGCCAGTGCGCGTTCTGCTCGGAGAGCGAGTCGCCATAGACGTGCGGGACGAGCTCGAAGACCGTCAGCTCGTGGCCGTCGAGCGCCTCCTGCACACTCGCCAGGCGTTCGCCGACGAGCGCGCGGTTGCCCTCGATGTGGGCGTGCACGTCCGCGAACGTGCGCCCGTGCCCGGGCAGGCACAGCCGCGCGCCGAGCTTCTCCACCACCCCCAGCGAATTGACGAATTCGCCGACGGGATCGGGCGAGTAGCCGTAGTCGAAGTACAGCGAGATGCGCCCCAGCAGGTGGTCTCCGGAGATAAGCAGGCGGCGCTCGGGCTGGAACATGCATACGTGCGAGGGCGCGTGCCCGGGCGTCTCGTACACGACCCACTCGCCGAGGTCGGTGCCGATGCTCACGCCCGCCAGCAGCTCGCGGTCGGGCTCGATCGGACCGGCGATCCCCGATCCGCGCGAGCTGCGCTCGGCGGCGTAGCGGCGCAGCGGCTCCTCCGGGACGCCGCTCTGGCGCGCGATCTCCATGCGCCGGGCGAACACCGCCTCGGGCTCTTCGACCATACGGTTGAGGTGCTCGTGGTTGGGGTGCATCCACACCTCGCACCCGGCGCGCTCGACGATCGTGGCGGCCTGCCCGCAGTGGTCGGTGTGCGCGTGCGTGCACACCACCAGCCGCGCCTGCTCCAGGCGCAGGTTGCACATGCCCAGCGCGCGCTCCAGGTGCGAGAGCGAGTCCGCGTCGTGCATGCCGGTGTCGAACAGCACGAAGCCGTCGCCGCAGGCGACCGCCCATGCGTTGCAGTGGGGAACGCCCGGCCACGGCAGCGGCAGGCGCAGCCGGAAGAGCCCCGGGAGCACGCGCTCGCCGCGCCCCAGCTCGCGCTTGCTCAGCACATCTGGCATGGGGCGCAGACTAGACTACGGTCGTTCAGCGGCGTAAAGGAGGCGGGCCATGGCCGATCGGGAGAGTGCCAGCGAGGCGAGCAGCAAGGTGCAGGAGGTCGCCGCGAACATGCAGCAGGCGGCGGCCACGCGCAAACGCATCTCGGGGAGCAAGGCAGAGTCGGTCGCGCGGCGCTACTTCGCGGCGATCGACGAACGCGACCTCGAGCAGGCGGTGTCGCTGTGGGCGGATGGCGGTCGCGAGAACGTGCGCGGCCAGGTGGACGTGCTGGCGCCGGAGGGCGTGCGCGAGTTCATCGGCGGCCTGATCGGCGCCGTCCCGGACCTGAGCATGCAGGTGGTCACCACGACGACGGAGGGGGATCGCTGCGGCGTGCAGTGGCGCCTGACCGGCACGTTCGCCGGACCCGACGGGTTTGGCGGCGTCGCGCCGACGGGCGCCCCGGTCGAGCTGGAGGGCTTCGACCTGATCACAGTGCGCGACGGGCTGATCGTGAGCAACGACGCGTTCACCGACAGCATGACGTTCGCGCGCCAGATCGGGATGATGCCGCCGCAGGGCTCGGCCGCGGAAGCGCGGATGACGCAGGCGTTCAACGCCAAGACGCGGCTGAGCGCGCGCCTGGGCGCGGGCGAGGCGGAGCTGGTCGCCGAAGGCGTGTGGGTCGTGCAGGGCCAGCCGGGGCGCTGCAACGTGTACCTGATCGAGGACGACGGCGGCGTGACGCTGTTCGACGCGGGCGCGCGCACGATGACGCGCGCGGTCGCCAGCGCCGGCGCGAGGCTCGGCGGCATCCGCCGGGTGGTGCTCGGCCACGGGCACACCGACCACCGCGGCGTGGCGCCGGCGCTGGGCGTGCCGGTGCTGTGCCACCCCGACGAGGTCCAGGACGCCGAGGGCAGCGGCGGCTTTCGCTACTGGCCGGATGGCCTTCGGGGGCTGCCGACGCCGCTGCGCCAGTTCCACCGCCTCCTGCACCGCTACGCGTGGGACGGCGGGCCGGTGAAGATCGCGGGCACCGTCACCGAGGGCGACGAGCTGGCGGGCTTCCGCGTGATCGAGCTCCCCGGCCACGCGCCCGGCCAGATCGGCCTGTGGCGCGAGTCGGACCGCCTGGCGCTGACCAGCGACTGCTTCTACACGCTGGACATGTGGGGCCGCGACTGCCCGCCGCGACTGCCCGTGGACCTCTACAACTACGACACCGAGCAGGCGCGCGCGAGCCTGCGCAAGCTCGCCGCCATGGAGCCGGCGGCCGCGTGGCCGGGTCACGCCAAAGCCGTGACCGGTGACGTGCGCGGCCAGCTCGAACGGGCCGCCGACGCGAGCTGAGCGTGGGCAGGCGCGGGCGCCGGGCGCAGCGCGCCGAGAAGCTCGCCGCGCCGGACAGCGACTACACCGACGCCGACGGCAACGTGCTCACGCTGCGCGGCTCGCTCACGCCGGGCGCGCGGCTCGAGTACGCGCAGGCGCTTGCGGGGGGCAGCAGCGGGGCAGCTGCCACGCAGGAGGACGCGTGGCAGCGCGCGGGCGAGCTGCTGTTCGAGCGGCTGGCCGTGCGCTGGGTGATCGCCGGGGCGCCGATCGAGCGCCAGGGCGAGCTGCTGGGACGGTTTCGGGTGGCTTCGGCGGAGGAGCGGGCTTGGGTGCGCCAGGCGTTGCGGGAGCACTGCGCGGAGTGGTTCCCGGACGTGCGGGCGCCCTGAGCGTTCAGATGCCCAACACCAGCGTGAGCGCCTCGTCGACGGCCTGGAGCTCGTGAGCCTCGAGGCGTCCTGCCGACCGCCCGAGACGCTGGGGATCGACGACCGTCGTCTGCTCGACGAGAACGCGGGTGCTCGCGCCTTCGAGCTCGATCACGGGACGGAAGCTGGCCGGCTGCGCGCTGGTCGACGTGGGTGACACGAGCACGGTGCTCAGCGTCAGGAACTCGTCGGCTTGCACGACCACCGCGTAGCGCGCGCCGCGCTGCTCCCGACCCCGCGCTCCCCGGGCAGGGGGCAGGCGAAAGATCTCGCCTCGTACCACCTCAGTCGACGGCGTCCGGTGCCAGCTCGGCCATCTGCTCGCGGATGGCGCGCATCTCTGCCCGATCGGCCTCGTCGGCCGCCAGCCGCTGCACCTCGGCGGCGATCGACGAGCGCATCCGGCGTCTCGCGGCGGCCTCGCGCAGCGCGGCGCGCACCGCCTCCGAGTCGCTCACTCCGTCGTTGCGGATGACGCTCAGGGCGGCTTCCGAGCTGTCGTCCAGGCGCACGTGAAGGGAGCGGGCCATTGGGGCAATGTAGCACAAATGATGCTACAGCTCCGCTCAGGCCGCGCCCACTTCAGCCGCCCTCCCCCACCAGCTCCAACCGCGGCCCCTGCCCCGCCCCCGCCGCCACGAACCGCGCAGTGGCCGGGCTGAGCACGAACTCCATCACCTCGCCCCCCTCCGCCCTGACCTCCAGCCGCCGACCCTCCTCGCGCACGGCGACGACCACGCCCATCTCAAACCCCCCGCCGAAGTAAAGGATCCGCGCCCGGGCCCCAACCCGAGGCAGCTGTCGCGAAGGTCCGAGCACGCCCCGATGCTACGCCGCCGCCCGGGTCACGTCCCGAGCCGCCCGCCGGGTCGCCAGCCGGGCCCACGCCCCGCCGACGCACGCCGCCCCCCGCGTCGATACCTTCCGACAATGCGCCGCACCAAGATCGTCGCAACGATCGGCCCCGCCTCGCGCGAGCCGGAGGCGCTGACGCGCATGGTCGAGGCGGGCATGGACGTCGCGCGGCTGAACTACTCGCACGGCACGCTCGACGAGCACGCCGAGACCGTCCAGCGCGTGCGCGACGCGGCCGGACGGGTCGGGCGGCCGATCGCGATCCTCCAGGATCTGCCGGGCCCGAAGCTGCGCATCGGCCCGCTGCGCGAGGACGTCGTCGAGCTCACCCCCGGCGAGCGGCTGACGTTCGCATGCGGCGACGGCGAGCGCGCGGGCGACGCCCACGAGATGAGCATCTCCTGGGCGGGGCTGCCGGGCGCTGTCGAGGAGAACTCGATCCTGTACCTGGCCGACGGCTCGGTGCGCCTGCGCGTGGTCGAGGTGCGCACCGGCGCCAGCGAGGTGGACGTCGAGATCGAGATCGGCGGCGCCGTCGCCTCGCGCCAGGGGCTCAACATCCCCGGCCCGGTGGCGTCGCTGCCGGCGGTGCCGGAGGAGGACCTGCACATGCTCGCGCACGGCGAGTCGATCGGCGTGGACATGGTCGCGCTGTCGTTCGTGCAGACCCCCGAGGACGTGGAATTCGTGCGCGACCACACGCGCCTGCCGCTGATCGCCAAGATGGAGAAGCCCCAGGCGGTGGAGCGCGCCGCCGAGATCCTGGCGGTCGCCGACTGCGTGATGGTGGCGCGCGGCGATCTCGGCATCGAGCTGCCGATCGCACGGGTGCCGATCGTGCAGAAGCAGCTGCTCGAGCTGGCGGGCTGGATGGCGCGGCCGTCGATCACGGCGACGCAGATGCTCGACTCGATGGTCAGCTCCTCGCGCCCGACGCGCGCGGAGGTCGCAGACGTGGCCAACGCGATCCTCGACGGGACCGACGCGGTGATGCTCTCCCAGGAGACGGCCGTCGGGTCCTACCCGGTCGAGGCCGTCGCGATGATGGCCGCCGTGGCCGTCCAGGCCGAGGCGATCGCCCCGTACGAGCGCTGGAACCAGGAGCGCGTGCGCCGCACCCACTCGGACCCCGCGTACACGATCGCCCACAACCTCTGCGACGCCGCCCGCGAGCTGCGCCTGGACGCGCTGGTGATCCCCACGCTCTCCGGCCGCTCCGCGCGGCTGGTCTCCGCCCACCGGCCGACCGTCCCCATCTACGCCCTCTCCCCGGGCAAAGAGACGGTCAGGCGCTGCTGTCTGATGTGGGGCGT
>JBKQHH010000206.1:0-9151 GCA_052148875.1 Solirubrobacteraceae bacterium | reverse complement strand
GCTCGGGCCGCCTCGCTAGCCGCAACTGGTTGTTGTTGATGTTTAGCGTGAGTTAGTGAGTCTCTGAGTCTTCTGCGGTGAGTGGTGAGTGTCTGTGTGTCGGTTGGTGAGGTGGGCAGGGGTGGGTTGGTAAGCGCCGTCCAGGGCGGTGAGGAGCTGGGGTCAAGGCCGGCCGCAGGCCGCCCGCAGGGCTTGGGCTTGGTGTGCTGAGTACGGATGTTGAGATCGGAGGTGGAAGTCCTGTCCCGGGGCCCTGACAGAGGGAACCCGACATCGATGTGGCAAGGGCGCGGCCCGGAATTGGCCGGGCGGCTTCAGTGCGGCTGGTTGCGCTGCGAGGCTCCCGTGAGGGCGGGTCTGAAGGAGGCCATAGGTGCGTTGTGGTGGCGAACGAGAGTGAAGCGCCGTAAGGCGTTGCTCGGTGGGCGAGCCGGCCAACGGCGGCGATGCCCGATCCCTGTTCGTGGTGACCGAGAGCGTATTGGCGACGTGATCACAGCGAAATCTCAGCATCTCACCTCAGGAGATCTGCTGGGTTCCGGCCGGTTGGCCGGTAGGCCAGAGGACGCAAGGACGATGGTCGATGGCCCAGTAGAAGTCCGAGGACTGCGTAGTACCGGAAGGCGGCTGTAATGGCCGCTGAGCGTGCCGGGTCGAGCCCCGGTGGGCAAGGGAAGGCGGTCCCGGTCGAACAAACGGCGGTGCAGCTCAGCCTGCCGGTCGCGACAGCAGAAAACCCGCAAGGGGCTACCCGCAGGAAGGCCCGGGACCGGCTTGGGGTCCTCCGGGCGGGAGCGCCGAAGGCGAGCGGCAAGGTTGGGATCGCAGCGCCTGCGACGATAGAGGAGGTTGCCAACCGATTGACCAGTGCGTTGTTGAAGGTGGCGTCGAACAAGGGCGCTCCTGGCCCGGACGGGCAGACGATCGAGGCGCTGCTTGAGCAGTGGCCGGTCGTGCTGCCCAAGCTGCAGACCGACCTGCTGGCGGGGAGCTACCAGCCCGGCGCGATCCGCCGGAGGTATATCCCGAAGGCGGGTGGAGGGCAGCGCGGGCTGGGGATTCCAACGGTCACGTCATACCCCAAGGTCGTGCAGGCGGCCTTTGGGTTCGCTGGTTGTTACTCATCCGTTTCATCCGCTGCGCGGGGAGCGCCTTGCGGTGCTGTTCGTTCGTCGCGTTGGTATCGGTCGGATCTACGTGTGCGAGGGCGGGCCGCTGGGCAGCGTGGCGCTGCCGGAGGATGCGACCGATCGTGGCCCGGAGCCGGCTGAGCGACCGCTGAGCATCGAGGTGCTTGTCGCGCTGGTCGCGCTGGTTGCGGAACTGGACGACGAGCGGGGGGTGGCGCGATGAGTGCCGCTCGCCGGGTTGCGACCGCGGGGCCGAGTCAGTGCCCCACGTTCGCGCGTGAGCTGGCCGGTCGGCTGTCGGTGCTGTTTGAGCGTGATGTCGAGATCGCGCGGCGGCTGAACGACGCCGGGCGTCGTCTGCGCGCCGCTAATGAGTGTGAGACGGTGGTGCTCGGGGCGCAGCAGGCGCGCTGGAGGATCGATCGTGCGTTTCACGACTACCAGTTCGCCAGCGAGGAACGCCGTCAGCTCGCCGCTGAGATCGGCGAGGTGATCCGGCGGTTCGTGGATGTGCTGGTCGCGGCGGGCTGGTCTGAGGAGCAAGCGAGAGCCGCGAACGTCCACGAGCTCGCCGGGACGGTCCGGTGAACCTCGGGGGAGGTCTGCTTGTCTTGGTGTCGAATCAGACACAGGATGAGCGAGAAGCTCTCAGAGCTCACGGAGCGTCAGCTGGATGCGCTGCGCACGCGGCTGGCGGCCGGCGTCGAGGATCCGGCGGTGACGTTGCGTGGCGCGTTGGTGTCGGACATGCGGCGTTGCTCGAGCGAGCGCTGTCGCTGCCGGCGTGGCGAGCTGCACGGCCCGTACACCTATCTGACGGTCTACGGCTCGGGGCGCAGCCGGATGGTGTATGTGCCGAAGGCGATGGCCGCGGTCGCCGCGGAGCATGTGGAGGTGACCCGGCGCAACGAGGCGTTGTTGTTGGAGATCTCGCAGGTCAATCTCGAGCTTCTGCGGCGGCGGGCGCTTGGGTGATGCGCGGTGGCGAGCATCGGTGCCGAGGCGGCGTGCGTGCTGGCGAACATGCTCGGCTCAGCGCTCGGGGCGGGCGTCGATGCTGAGCTCTGTCCAGAAGATCGCGCCGCAGCATCTCGAACGCTGGGCGGTGGTCTATCTGCGCCAGTCCTCGCCCAAGCAGGTCCGCGAGAACTTCCGCTCGACCGAGCGCCAGTACGGGCTGGCGGAGGAGGCGGCCCGGCTGGGCTGGGAACCGGAGCGGATCCTGACCATCGACGGGGATCTCGGCGTCTCCGGCCGCGACACGCAAGCGCGCGGGGGGTATAAGGAGCTGGTCGGTCGGGTGTGCCTGGGCGAGGTCGGCGCGATCTTCGGGCTTGAGGTATCGCGGCTGGCGCGCTCGAGCGCGGAGACCCAGCGGCTGCTTGAGTACTGCGGGCTGAGCGACACGCTGGTGATCGACACCGACGGGATCTACGACCTGCGGGATTTCAACGATCAGCTCGTACTGGGCGTCAAAGGCCAGCTCGCGCAGGCCGAGCTACACATCATGGGCGTCCGCCTGCAGGGCGCCAAGCGCCACGCGGCCGAACGCGGCGAGCTGCACTTCCCGCTGCCGGTCGGCCTCGTCTACGACGCCGAGGGCCAGACGATCATCGACCCCGACGAGGAGGTCCAGGCGGCGATCGGCGATCTGTTCAAGGCGTTCGCCCAGGCCGGCTCGGCGTACGGCGTGGTCGGCGTCTTTAAGAACAGGCGCTTCCCGCGGCGCGCGTATGGCGGCGCGTGGGCGGGCGAGCTGCGGTGGGGTCGCCTCACGCACGCGCGCGCGGTCGGGGTGCTCTCGAACCCCAGCTATGCCGGCGCATACGTGTTCGGGCGCTACCGCTCGCGGCGCGTGCTGCGGCCCGACGGCACGATCACCACCCGGACGGTCGAGCTGCCGCGCTTGGAGTGGGCGATCGTGATCCACGACCACCACGAGGGTTACATCAGCTGGGAGCAGTTCCTCTCAAACGAGCAGCGCCTCGCCGCGAACAACAACCGCAACGGCCAGCGCCCGCCACGCGAGGGCGCAGCGATCTGCCAAGGGATCGTGCGCTGCGGCGCGTGCGGCGGGTCGATGAGCACGCTCCACCGCCGCGAGGGCAGCTACTACGAATGCGGTCACTCCCGCGCTGACCACGTCAACACGCCCGCATGCCGATCGGTCAAGGCGACCGTCGTCGACGCGCTGATCGCCCGCCGGCTGCTCGATGCGCTCGCCCCGGAGGAGATCGCGCTCGCGCTCGCCGCCGCCGGCGAGCACGCGGACCGTCGTGCGCGCTCAAACCGCGTGTTCGAGCTGCGCGTCGAGCGCGCCCGCTATGAGGCGGTCCGCGCCGAGCGCGCGTTCCACGCCTGCGAGCCGGACAACCGCCTCGTCGCGCGCACCCTCGAGAACCGCTGGGAGCAGAAGCTCAGAGAGCTCAAAGACGCCGAGGCCGAGCTCGCCGAGCACGTCGTGCCCAGCAGCGAGCCATCGCGCGAGCAGCTCGAGGCGCTCGCCCGCGATCTACCCAAGCTGTGGGCCGCCCAGAGCACCGTGCACCGCGATCGCAAGCGGCTGCTGCGGGCGATGATCGCCGACGTCACGCTCACCTCCCAGCCCGAGGGCCGCGAGCTACAGGTCGGGATCCGCTGGCGCTCAGGCGCCAGCGAGCAGCACACGATCCAGCGACCGCCCACGCCCGCCGACGCCAAGCGCACGCCAGCGAACGTGATCGATCTGATCACGCAGCTCGCCGTCAACCACACCAACGCGCAGATCGCCGACCAGCTCCAAGCCGCCGGGATGCGCACCAGCACCGGTCTACGGTTCGACGAGAAGGCCGTCAGATGGCTGCGCTGGCGCTACCGGATCCTGACCGACCCTCAGCAGTCCCTCGGCGACGGCGAAGCGACCGTCGGCCAGATCGCTGAGCGGCTCGGCGTCTCGCACAGCGTCGTCTACGCCTGGATCGCGGCCGGCAAGCTCGCCGCCCGCCGCGGGCCCGCCAACCGACTCCACGTCCCGTTCGGTCCGGAGGTCGAGCAACAATGCCGCCAGCTGGTCACGAACTCCGTTCATCTACCCGACCAAACCAAAACCAGGTCTGCAGGAGGTGCAGTATGAAGCCACCGTCCCCGACGTGATCGACAGGGTGCTCCAAGAGGCCGTGCGGCAGGTGCTCGAACCGCTGTGGGAGCCGACGTTTCACCCCTCAAGTCACGGGTTTCGGCCCGGTCGAAGTTGCCACACGGCGATCGCTGAGGCCAAGGGGCATCTCGAAGACGGCTATGAGTGGTGCGTGGATCTGGATTTGGAGAAGTTTTTCGATCTGGTCTGCCACCAGCGGCTTGCCGCCAAGCTCGCCGAGCGCGTGAGCGATCGGCGTCTGCTCGCGCTGATCGGACGGATGCTCAAGGCCGAGGTGCTGTTGCCGGACGGTGTCGTGATTGCCAGCGAGCAGGGCGTTCCGCAAGGGTCGTTATGCGCAGCTGAACATAAACCGCCATATGAGCAGCGCTGGGTTATGCGCAGCGCTGGCGTGCAGCCCCTGCTGCGAGGGGGGTTGACCACGGAAGCGCTGCGCATAACGCGGGGGTGGTTAGCGGAGGTTGGTGAGCCAGCTGAGCAGCTCGGGGTCCTGGTTCCATTCGGTCAGCTCGGCGCTGACGACCTGGTCAGAGACGGCTTCGAGGGCTTTGCGTTTCGCCTCGGTCGAGGCGCGCGCGTAGATCTCGGTCGTGAAGAGGTCGACGTGCCCGAGGATGTCGCGGATGTAGGGCAGCGGCACGCCCGCGTCGTAGAGATGCATCGCCCGACTGTGGCGAAGCACATGAGGGCTCAGCTGGGCGTCGGTGAGCGTCGGGTCGGTTGCTTGGGCCTGGTATTTGCGTAGGATCCAAGCGATCCCGCCGCGGCTGAGTTTCGCGTGGTGTTGGTTGAAGAACACCGGGTGGTCATCACGGCCGGCCCTGTCGAGGTGGCGCTCGGCGAGGTAGGCGGCGAGCAGCGCCGCCGTGTTGGTGTCGATCGGGACATGCCTCGTTTTGCGGCCTTTGCCCGTCAGCGCAACGATCGGAGGGGCCTCGAGCCGGACGTCCCGGACTTTCAGGTCGGCGGTCTCTTGGACTCGTGCGGCGGTGTCGTAGAGGGTCGCCAACAGGGTCGCGTCACGCCGGCCTTGGCGGGTGCAGCGGTCGGGCAGGGCGAGCAGCTGCCGTGTCTGCTCGACGGTTAGGTGCGCGACGGCCGGCTGGTTGTGTTTGCTTGAGGGGACCTGGAGGATGTCCTGGCAGCACGCCATCCGCGCTGGATCCTGGGTTTGCAGCCAGCGGAAGAACGAGCTGATCGCGGCGAGGCGCTGATTGCACGTCGAGGTGCTGTTGTGCCGCTCGGTGCGTAGCCAGGCAAGGAATCCGGTGATCGCGGCCGCGTCGAGGTGTTCGAGGGTAAGCCGTTCGGGTGGGACCTGCCGCTCGTCTCGGAACCAGCAGATCAGCAGCTTGAACGCGTCTCGATAGGAGCTGATCGTGTGCGGTGAGCAGCCGCGCAGCCCGGCCAAGTGATCGATGAAGAACCGGCGCAGGCTGAGGGCGAAGTCAGTCGCCATGATCGGCCGCTTCCACGACGGGTGCTGGGACGATGTCGCCGAGCGTCTGCTTGACGCGGGCGGTGATGTCCGGATAGGACTCCGCGGTCAAGCGCAGGTAGTAGGCGGTATCGCCGATCGAGGAGTGTCCGAGGTACGTTTGCAGGACCGGCAGCAGCGCATCGACGTTCTCGCCGCGCTCAAACCAGGACCTGAGGTTGTTCACCGCCGCTGTGTGACGCAGGTCATGGACGCGGGGGCCGTGCCCGCGGCCGCCGTGCGGGATCCGTGCCTGCCACAGAAACCGCCGGAAGTTGCGGTTGACGTTACCGAGCGTCAACGGCACGCCGGGCGTGGCGCCGGGGAAGAACCACTCCCAGCCCGGCTGCCCGGCGAGCGTGGCGTGGTAGCCGGCCAGTCGCTTGCGCAGTGGATCGGAGACGGGCACCTGCCGGTCCTTGCCGCCTTTGCTGTCGCGGATCTGCAGCACGCCGTTCTCGACGTCGACGTCCTTCACGCGCAGCAGCCGGGCTTCCGAGCAGCGCAGCCCGCACGCGTAGATCGTGCGGAACAGGACCGGCATCACCAAGTGCCGGAACGGCACCTCCGGGCAGTAGCGGCACCGGTCGGTCGCCGCGAACAGCGCCGCGAGCTCTCGGTCGCTGTAGATGTGCGGGACGTACCGGGCGGGCTTGGGCAGCACGCCGGTTGGGAGCACGTACGCCTCGATGCCGCGACGACCAAGCCAGCGGGCGAGCTCGCGGACCGGCGCGATCAGCGTGTTCATGGTCGCCGCTGTCACCGCCCGCCGTCGCGCCGCGACGATCCATGCCTGCACCGACGCTCGCGTGACGGTGTCCAGACCTGGGAACTCGCTGGCGCTGAAGGTGGCATAGCGGGCCAGCGCCCGCTCCTCGCTCACGTACTTGTAGCCGAGCGATCGTTTCTCCGCGACCAGCCCCGCGATCGCGTCGGCCAGCACGATCTCGCTCATCGCGACACCTCGCTCGTGGGCGCGTCCGGGTCCAGCGCGCAGCTGGCCAACAGGCCAAGCGACGACTTCAGGTAGACGCCGGTCGACTCCACGGACTGGTGGCCGAGGATGTCGGCGATCTGCTCAACGGGCGTGCCGTCCTCCATCAACCGGGTCGCGAGCGTGTGCCGGAGCGAGTGCATCCCCCGGCGACGCTTCTCGCTCAACGACACGTGCGCGACGCGGGCGTGCTTGACCAGGATCTGATGCAGGTGGTCCTGATCGGAGAACGGGCCGATCGGCGCGGTATGCCGCAGAAACACCTCCGGGCAGTCGCTCACGGGGCGGCCGTCGCGGACGTAGTCGATGATCGCCCAGCCGACATCCTTCAACAACGGCAGCCACACCCGCCGGCCGGTCTTCGCCTGCACCACCGAGAGCCGGTTCCCAGGCCAGTCAAGATCAGCGAACCGCAATCGTTTGACGTCGACGGCACGCAGACCGAGCCGGCAGATCAACAGCACGATCGCGTAATCACGCTTCCCGGACGGGTTACCGCGATCGATCGCCTCCAACACCTTCGCGACGTCGGCCGCCTCCCAGACCGACGGGATCCTCGCCTGCTTGGTCGATCTGACCGCCGGGACCGTCTCCAGCACCCCCGGGTCCGTCAGCCCGCCAGCCGCGGCAAACCGCAGAAGCGACCTGACCGCGCACAGCTTGTGCTCCACCGTCTTCGGCGCATAGCCCGCCAACGTCACAACGAACGCGCCGATCACCGCGCCGTCCAACGCGACCAGCCCGCCGCGACTCGTAGTGAACGCGAGGAACTCCCCAGCGACCGTGCCATACGCCCGGACCGTCGAGACCGCGCAACCATCGGCCCGCAGCCACGCCCCAAACCCGGCGAGGACCTCGGCGTGCTCGGCGCTGACCTTGCTCACGCTCCGGGAATAGCGGCGCAGCACCGACCCGTGAACCGCGAAGTCGTCGAGCATCGCCGCGACCCGGAACACGTAGACGTCGGTCTGCCTCAGCGTCCCGGCTTGCTCCTTCGCAAAGAACCCGCCGCACGCCTCATCGACCCAGACCATCGCGACATCCAGCGAGAACTCCTGCACGCCCTCAGCCGCGAACCACCTCTCCAGACGCCGCCAGTACCCGCGGTACCACCTCAGCGTCGACGGCTGGTAGCCGAGGCGCACCAACTCAGCGTCCAGTCCAGACACCAGCTCAGAAACAGCAGCCATCACGGTCCCTCCGATCACCAACGACCGGGCACCACGCCCAAGCCGCGTGACCAGAGCCTCCGCGTTATGCGCAGCGCTCGGCCGTCAACCCCCCTCGACGCGGGAACGACGAGCCAGCACTGCGCATAACCCAGCGCTGCTCATATGGCGGTCCGCTCTCGCCGCTGCTATCGAACATCGTGCTGGACGAGTTCGATCAAGAGCTCGCCCGGCGTGGCCACCGATTCGTTCGCTACGCAGACGACGCCAAGGTGTACGTGCGCAGCGAGCGGGCGGGGCGACGGGTGATGGCCAGCCTGACCGAGTTCATCCAACGGCGCCTGCGTCTGAGGATCAACGAGGCCAAGTCAGCCGTTGCCCGACCTGAGGAGCGCCACTTCCTCGGCTTCCGGCTACGACTAAACCCGCATACCGGGGTCGTGGAGGTGCTGTTGTCGGAGCGCACCAAGCGTTTAGCGATGGAGCGCATCCGCCAGCTCACGCCGCGGAACTGGGGAGGCACGCTTGATAGCTGCATCGCCAGAACCAACACGTGGCTGCGCGGCTGGCACGGCTTCTTCGGGATCGCGTCCGCCACGGAGATGCAGATTATGCGCACGCTCGACGCCCACATCAGGCGTCGGCTTCGCGCGATCATTCTGCACCACTGGAAACGCAAGCGCACGATCGCGCGGCGTCTCATCAAGCTGGGCGTCAAACGGCAAAGCGCGTGGCGGCAGGTCTACTCGGGACGCAAGTCCTGGTGGGCGCTGAGCCACACGCCTGCGGTCGACCACGGCCTGCGCAACGCGTATTTCGCTAAGCGCGGGCTGCTGTTCCTGGCCGACCTTCATCGCCAAGCGCACCGGCAGATCGTCGTTCCCGGCTCGCCACAACTGGCGTTATGGGAATGATTCGAGGTCGACAAACCGGCCGGCGGCGGGGGTCATAACCCGCCGTCCCGAAGAGCCGTATACGACCAGCGTACGTACGGTTCTGTGGGAGCCGGGGCGGGCAACCGCCCCGGCTACCCGAGCGATGGTCGCGGCGCGCTCGCCGCGGTTCCCCCGACGTGTGACGGGGCTGCACGGTCGCCGGGGCAGGCGGCGACCGGCAGTCTCTCCTTGCTGGCCCACTCGGCGGCGAACACCGCGGGCGCCTTCATCCCGAGCGATGAGTGCGGCCGGCGACAGTTGTAATCCTCCTGCCAATCGCCGATCACCACGCGCGCCTCGGCCAGGCAGG
>JBKQHH010000205.1:0-21335 GCA_052148875.1 Solirubrobacteraceae bacterium | reverse complement strand
GCCTCGCGACCGGGTGGGCGGCGCAGCAGCAGCGACATCTGGCGGTAGGCGTAGGCATGCTTGGTGAGGTCGTCGTACACGCACAGCGCGTGGCGGCCGTTGTAGAGGAAGTGCTCGCCCATAGCGCAGCCCGCGTACGGGGCCATGAACTTGATCGGCGCCGCCTCATCCGCCGGCGCGGCAACGATGATCGTGTTTTCCAGGGCGCCGTATTCCTCGAGCGTCTGCGCCAGCGCAACGACCGTGGACATGCGCTGGCCGATGGCCACGTACACCGACACCACGCCGGTGTCCTTGTTGTTGATGATCGTGTCGATCGCGATCGCCGTCTTGCCGGTCTGGCGGTCGCCGATGATCAGCTCGCGCTGGCCGCGGCCGATCGGGATCATCGCGTCGATCGCCTTCAGGCCGGTCTGCATCGGCTGCTTGACCGGCTGGCGCTGGACCACGCCGGGCGCCTTGAACTCGGCCGGACGGGTCTGCTCGACGGAGATCGCGCCCTTGCCGTCCAGCGGACGGCCGAGCGGGTCGACGATGCGCCCGAGCATCTGCTCGCCGACGGGGATCTCCAGCAGCGTGCCGGTGCGCTTGACCGTGTCGCCCTCGGAGACGCGCTCCCAGTCGCCGAACAGCACCGCGCCGACGTTGTCGGACTCGAGGTTCAGCGCCAGGCCGGTGACGCCGTGGGGAAGCTCGAGCATCTCGAAGGACATGCAGTTCTCCAGGCCGTGCAGGCGCGCGATGCCGTCTGCCACCGACAGCACGGTGCCCACCTCGGTCAGCTCGGCGGTGCCGCTGTCGAGACCCTCGATGCGGCTCTTCAGGATGCTTGTGATCTCGTCGGGATTGATCTGCATTAAGAAGCTCCTTGGGCAACGTGCCTGCGCAGCTGCTCCAGTCGGTTGCGGATAGACGCGTCGAGGATCGAGTTGCCGACCCTGATGATGATGCCGCCGAGGATGTCCGGGTCCACGCGCGCCGCGAGCGTCACCTTGCGCCCGGCGCGCTCGCCGATCGTCCTGCCGAGGCTCTCCGTGGTCTGCTCGTCTAGCGCGATCGCGCTGGTGATCTCCACGGGCAGCGTCCTGTTCTCCTCGTCCCACAGCCGCTCGTACTCGTGGCGGATGCGGAAGATCACGGGCATGCGGTGGTTTTCGATGAGCAGGCCGAGGAAGTTGAGGAAGATCTCGTCGGCGCCGTCGAGCAGCCCGCCCAGCGCCTGCTGCTTCTCGGCGCTGGAGAAGTACGGCGAGAAGAAGAACACGGCGAGCTCGCGGTGCTCGTTCAGGGCGTCGGCGAACTGGCCCAGCTGCTCGCGCAGCTCGTCGAGCTTGTGCTGCTCGCGGGCGACCTGGAACAGCGAGCGGCCGTAGACCTGGGCTAGCTCCTCCATCAGTTGCTCTGCGCCCCCGCTTGTGCCCCTGAGGGTGATGAGAGGCTCGAGAAGTCGATTTCGCTGAGAGCCTCCTCCACCAGGCGCCGCTGGTCGGCGTCGGTGAGCGTCTTGCGCGTGACCTTCTCGGTGGCCATGATCGTCAGGTCGGCGACCTCCCGGCGGATGTCGTCGAGCGCCCGCTGGGTGGCGGCCTCGATTTCGCGCTCGGCGCGCTTGGCCGCCTCGGCGAGGATCTCCTTGCCGCGGTCGCGGGCCTCGTGCTCGTGCGACTCGGCCGTCTGGCGCGCGCGCTGGACGATCTCCTCCGACTGGGCCCGCGCTTCCTTCAGGCGCTCGCGGTATTCGGCCAGCAGCTCCTCGGCGTCCTTGCGCGTGCGCTCGGCGGAGTCGATCGACTCGTCGATGCTCGCGCGGCGCTCGTCGAGCACCTGGCGGATTCGCGGGAAGACGGCCTTGATGAGGATGTAGAGCGAGATCCCGAAGACGACGAACGTCCAGACCATCAGGCCGACGTTCGGCGTGATCAGCCAGGAGGAGCTCGAGGCGCCCAGCACGCTCGGAATTGTGGCGAAGGGCTGCATCGACCTATAGGAAGAAGGCGATGAAGCCGCCCACCAGGCCGTAGAAGAACGTGGCCTCGGTGAGCGCGAAGCCCAGCCACTGGATGGAGGTGATCTCGTCGCGCATCTCCGGCTGGCGGGTGACCGACTCGATCACCTTGCCGAACAGCATGCCGATGCCCGCGCCGGCGCCCGCGGCGCCGCCGCCGGCGCCCACACCGAGGGCGATCGCTTTACCGGCGTTCGCGCCGATTTCCTTGGAGGCTTCCGCGGCCGCGAGCAACGGGGCGCCCAGATGGATTGACATGAAAGGCAAGAGGTGAAGCATCGTTCTCCTTGTCGAGTGCTTAGTGGCTTGCGGCGGTCGCTCCGCCGAGGTAGATGGCGGTCAGAATGGCGAAGATGAAGGCCTGCAGGCCGGCGATCAGGACCGCCTCGAACAGGTAGATGATCACGCCGAGCGGCAGGGTGAACCAGCCGAGCAGCTGCAGTCCGAGCAGCACGGCCAGGTTGCCGGCCATGAAGTCGATCAGCAGGTGCCCGGCGAGCAGGTTGGCCCAGAGACGAATGGTGAGCGAGAGCGGCCGCAGGACGAAGTTCGAGAGCATCTCCAGCGGGAAGATCAGCACCAGCATCGGCCCCCTGACACCCGAGGGGATCAGGCTTTTCAGGTACCCGAACGGTCCGTGGGCGCGGACTCCTTCGGCGTTGTATGCGCAGAACACGCCGAGAGCGAGCACCAGCGGGACCGCCACGTTCGTCACGGCGGCGTAGATCTGGAACGACGGGATGTGCGCGCCGAACAGCTTGAACGTGTTCTGCGAGTCGACCGGCAGCGGGACGTAGCCGATCAGGTTGGAGACGAGGATGAAGACGAACAGCGTGAAGACGAGCGGGAACCATCTCCTGGTCATCTTCTCGTCCATGTTCTCGCGCGTCACCTGCGACATCAGGTTGTAGCCCATCTCGACGGCGATCTGCAGCCGGCCCGGGCGCTTCTGCATGTGCCGGGCGACGTACAGCATGATCCCGAGCGTCAACCCGGTCGCGAGCAGCAGGTACAGGACGCCCTTGTCGAAGTTGAGGGGTCCGGCGATGTGGAACCAGGTTTCCAGGTGAAAGGCGTCGATCACCTTGAAGCTTTCGTTTTTGTGGCCCTTGACCCCGAAGCCCACGGCGAAGCCGACGATGCCGAGCACGTACACGAGGAGGATGCCGTAGCCGATTTTCTTGGCCTTGCTCCACGAACGCACACGGCTCATCGGACGGCCTCCCGCTGCTGCCGCGGCGAGGCGGGCGGGCCTGACAAGACCCGGATCGCGAACGCCACCGTGTAGGCGCCGAAGATCGTCACCGCGGCTGTCAGGCCGTCGGCGCGCCCGCCGATCACCCCGGCGGCGACGATCGCGCCCGCCAGCAGCCAGATCCGCCCGAACGCCTCGAACAGGTTCAGGCCGAGTTGCGTCCGGGGCTCCGCGGCTCTGCTCACCCAGCGTCTGTCCAGCTGGGCGAGGGCCCGCTGCACGACCCACACCGCCGCGCCGACCGCGTAGCCGAGCACCGGCGCGCCGAGCGCCAGCACGACCGGCGCCGCGAGCACTACGAGCACGACGTCGAGATAGCGCAGGATCGCCAATGCGCGTTTCTCGAGCACAACCCGTGGGCGTGCGCGGGTTCGACCGGGCCTCCCGGCCCCGGCGGCGGGCAGGCGAGCGAGATCGGCGTTGGCGTCGAAATCTGGCATGTTCGTGGGGCCACCCTACAGACGAGGAAGCCCTCGCGCTCCAAAGCGGCGAAGCCGTCGTAGCGTCCCTCAACGGTCTGCGACGGCGGCGCTAGTCTACCTGGTCTCGGACTTCGTAACAAGTTTGTGACATGCGGTACGCGGGATCGGACGCTGCCATACGCGGACTTTTCCGCAGCGCGCCGGCGCCGGGCCACCACAGGCGACCCCCGAGGACACGCACGATCAGCAGCGACGCGGCGATCGTCGCCAGCCCGCCGAGCAGATCGAGCACGAAGTGATTTCCCGTGGACAGCACGGCGAACGCGGTCACGAGCGGATAGACGACCGCCACCGCTCGCGCCCATCCGCGCGTGGAGATCCGCCACACCACGACCGTGCACCACAGCGCCCACGCGATGTGCAGCGAGGGCATCGCCGCGTACTGGTTGGCGGCGGAGGCCAGCGCGCCGCTGTGCCAGGAGCCGACGGTGTCGCTCGCGGCCACCACGTCGACGAAGCCCGGGAGCATGCGCGGCGGGGCCACCGGATACAGCCAGAAGACGCCGAACGCGATCGCGTTCGCGAGCACCAGCGAGTTGCGCAGCGGGCGGTAGATGTCAGCCCGCCGCCACCACAGGAAGCCGAGCAGCCCCAGCGTGACGACGAAATGGGCGTTGTCGTAGTAGTAGGAGAGGAGCAGCCCGAGCGTATGGCGCCCGGCGAGCCAGCGGTCGAGCGCCTGCTCGGGATCGATGTGCAGCGACCGCTCCAGGCTCAGGACGCCCTGCGCGTGGCTCAGCGCCGCGTGCACCCGCAGCGGAGCCAGGTTCGTGATCGCGTCGTACACCCAGCACAGCCACGCGATCGTCAGCGCCTCGACCCACCAGCGCGTGCGCGCGCGAGCCTGCGGCAACGCCCCCGCCGACGGAGCCGCCGCGGCGGAGCCGCGCGTGTCGATCTGTACGGCCGTTGACAAGCCGTCGATGTTATCCGCCGACTCAGCGGGTCAGGGCGCCACGGGCTCGAGCCCGCGCTCGGCGAGGGTCTCGAGCACGCGCGGCAGCGCGGCGGCGGTGCGCCTCCAGGAGTCCGGCGCGGAGTAGTCGTCGGCGTCGTGCAGCAGCAGCACCGCGCCCGCGCCGGCGCCGTCGGTGACGCGCGCGGCGATCGACGCGGGCGTCGCCCGCGCCTCCCAGTCGCGACCCCAGTGGCTCCACAGCAGCGTGCGCCAGCCGCGCGCGCGCGCCAGGCGCAGCGCGGAGGCGTTGAGCACGCCGTACGGCGGGCGGTACAGCTCCGGCGAGCGGCCGGTGCCCGCTTCGATGCTCTCCTGCGCGCGGGCGATGTCCTCGCGCACCTGCCACGGGGTCAGACGCAGCAGATTGCGGTGGCGGTGGCAGTGCAGCGCGATGCCGTGCCCGGCGTCGGCGATCTCGCGGGCGAGCGCGGGGTTGCGCAGCACCTGCTCGCCGACCAGGAAGAACGTCGCCCGCACGCGCTCGCGGCCGAGGATCTCGAGCACCGCGGGCGTGCCCTGCGGGTGCGGCCCGTCGTCGAAGGTGTGCGCGTAGCCGCGGCCGCTGGCTGTGCGTTCCTCGACGCCCAGCGGCCCGCGCATGGCCGGCCACGCGCCGGCCAGCCCCGGGAGCAGGTAGCCCGCGATCGCCGCGCCGCCGAGCACGCCCGCGATGCGAGTCCCGTGAGTGCGATGATCGTTGGCGGACATGGTCGATCTGGTGCTGGGAATCGTGGCGGCGATGGGGGCGTCGGCCTTCTACAGCCTAGGGATCGCCCTGCAGGCGATGGATGCGAAGGAGGCGCCGCACGAGGAGCACCTGCGCCTGGCGCTGGTGCGAGGGCTGCTCAAGCGCGCCCGCTGGCTGATGGGCACGGGCCTGTCGATCCTCGGCTGGCCGCTGCAGGTGCTGGCGCTGGGGCTGGCGCCGCTGGTGGTCGTGCAGCCGGCGCTCGCGGCGGGTCTGCTCGTGCTGCTGTACTTCGGCCGGCGGATGCTCGGCGAGCACGCCGGGCGCAGCGAGCACGTGGCGACGCTGGCGATCGTCGTCGGCGTGGTCGGCGCGGGAGTGTTCGCGCCCCCGCGCACCTCGAGCGAAACGGCCGGGCACCTGACGATCACGCTGGTGCTGCTCGCGCTGGCCCTCGCGAGCCTGATGCCGTACCTGCTGCGCGCGCTCGGGCACTCGATCGCGGGCGTGACGATGCTCTGCGCGGGCCTGGCGGGCGGCTGGAGCGGCGTCGCGACGAAGCTCGCCTCCGACGATCTCTTCCACCACCATCTGGCGGTGGCGGCGCTGTGGGGCCTGTCGACCGCCGCCGCGTCGGCGGTGGGCGTGCTCAGCGAGATGAGCGCGCTGCAGTCGCGACCGGCGATCCAGGTGGCGCCCGTGGTGTTCGTGACTCAGACGATCGTGCCGGTGGCGCTCGCGCCGCTGCTGTTCGGCGAGCGCTTCACCGCCACGCCGCTCGGCGGGGTGCCGCTGGGCGTGTCGCTGGCGGTGCTGATCGGCGGAGCGGCGCTGCTGGCGCGCTCGCCGCTGCTGCTGGCGCTGATGGAAGGCGAGCGGGTGAGCCACGCCAGCGGCTCGGCGCCCAACCCCGACGATCCCAGCCACGCGACGATGCGCTCCAGCCCGAGCACCGAGGCGGGCGATCCGCCGAGCTCGACCACGAGCACGTCTCCCGCGCGCATCGGACGCTGAGGCAGCGGGGCGGTCGCGCTCAGCTGCAGCTTGCCCTTGACCGGGATCGCCCCGTCGGTGCGCGCGAGCACCATCTGACCGACCGACAGCCCGCCGCTGGGCCGCAGGAAGTAGAAGTGGTGGCGCAGCCCCAGCGCGCGCGCCTGTGAGCGCAGCACGCCGCGCGTGCGCACCCAGTGGAACAGCGCGCCGCCGGAGACTTCCGGAAGCAGCTCGTCGCCCAGGCCGCGCAGCTCGGCGATCCGTTCGCGCGAGGGCACGCCGGAGTCGTCGGCGAAGGAGACATGGATCCCCTTCGCCGCGAGCGTCCTCGCCACCGATGCGATGTCGCCCGCCGGCGCGTGCACGATCAAGCCGACGTCCGGCTGCGTGGTCGCGACCTGCACGAGTTCGTGGACGTGCAGCAGCTTGTCCGCCACCGCGGTCACCTCGTCGGTCGACATCATCCACGAGCCCAGCAGCACCAGCAGCGTCAGCTGCGTCGCGAGCGCCGCCAGGCGCAGCCGCCAGCGCGGGATCGGCCGCACGCGCCGCGGCGCCTGCAGCACCACGTCGACGGCCGAAGGGTGGCTGGGGAGCTCGGCGGGAGCCTCCGCCCCCGGCGATTCCCCACCCGCGCCGCCGGCGCCCGCCGGCCTCGAGCGCTCGTCGGCGAAGCTCGCCTGGACGTGCGTGCGCAGCTCGTCGGTGTCGTTGGCCAGGCGCAGGAGATCGAGTGCGGCCATCGCCCGCGTGTTCAGGCGCGCGTGGCCGACCGGCAGGCCGTATGAGACGACCGGCGTGCCCGCCGCCCGCGCCTCCAGGCACGTGACCCCGCCGGTCGAGTGCACGAGCACGTCGGCCGCGGCCAGGATCTCGGGCATCTTGTCGGTGAACCCGTACACGCGCACCCGGGGTTCGTCCGCGAAGGCGCCGCGGAGCTTCGCCGCCAGCTGGTCGTTGCGCCCGGCCAGGCACACGATGCCGCTCACCTCGGGCACCTTCGTGAACTCGCGCACGGCGCCGGCCAGGTCCCCCACCCCCCAGCCTCCGCCCGAGACGACGACCGTGCGGCCCTCCTCGGACAGGCCGAGCGCACGACGCGCCTCGACCGGGCAGCGCGGCTGCAGGAACTCGGCGGAGATCAGCGGACGCACCAGCTGCACGCTCCCGCGCCCGGCGATGCGCTCGACCGAGGGCATCGACTCGCCGTACATCACCAGGTGCACGTCGATGCCCGGCTGGGCCCAGAAGAACAGTCCGGTCAGGTCGGTGATCGTGGCGACGGTCGAGCAGCGCACCTCTCCGGTGCGCCGCAGCCGCGCCAGCACGACCGTGACGGCGGGGTAGGTCGAGACGACCACGTCGGGGTCGTATTCGGCGATCGTCCGCGCCAGCGGGCGCGAGCCGACCAGGCACAGCAGCCGCCGGGCGAGCGCGCGCACCGGCATGACCCGCTCGAGCAGCCAGTAGACGAGCGTGTAGGTCCACGGGAAGAAGCGCAGCTGCACGCGGTAGCCGTCCTCGACCACCGGCCGCACGAGCGGACCCATGGCCGCGAGCCCGTCGATCACCGTGACCTCGGCGTCGCGCTCGGATGCTTCGATCTGCTCGGCCAGGGCGCGCGCGGCCGCGGCGTGACCCTCGCCGACGTCGGCGGACAGGATCAGGACGCGATGCGGGCGGGTGGGATCCGGTGCCCGGCGCCGGTTGCGTGTGCGGGTGCGACGTCGCATGGAGATGGTGGACCTGCGGAGCGCCCGCGGCCGGGCGGTCCAGTGCACGAGCGCGCCCATGCGGGAACCCCCCGAAGGGCGCAGCTGTGCTCTTAGGTTATCGGGCGCGCTGGACACTCGCGGGTCGGGGAGACGCAACAATGGCGCCATACAGGCCGCGACCCCCATATCCCCCGTCGGGATCGCCGGGCGGGCGCCCGGGGATGCGGGCGCCGCGACGGGCGCGCGCGCGCCCACGGGGCTCGTGCGCGCGCTCGGCGCGCTCGGGCTGCTGGGCGTCCTCGCCACGGTCTTCCTGGTGGCGGCTGGCGCCGCCACACGGCCGTCGGTCTACGTCCCCGCGCGCCACGGCGGCTGGCCGCACTGGTTGGCCGGCCCGCTGGAGGGCCTGGGTGTGGGGATCACGGAGGGAAGCTTCCAGACCTGGATGCTGATCATGTGTGGGAGCTATCTGGTCGTGCTGCTCGCGGCGCGAGCGCTTCCGCTGGGCGCGATCGCGGCGGCGATCGTCGCCGCCCACGTGATCCTGCTCCTGGGGCCGCCGCTGCTCTCCCAGGACGTGTTCGGCTACCTGAGCTTCGCCCGCCTGGGAGCCCTGCATGGCCTGGACCCATACACGCACGCGGCCACCGAAGTGCCGACCGACCCGGTCTTCGCGTTCCTCGGACGGGAAGCCACCACTCCCCCCACCTCCCCCTACGGACCCCTGTTCACGCTCGCGAGCTACGCGACCGCCCCGCTCGGGCTCGCCGGCGGGCTTTGGGCGTTGAAGGCGGTGGCCGTGACGTCGAGCCTCGGCGCGGTGGCGCTGGTCGCGCGGGCCGCCGGGAGCCTGGGACGCTCGCGGCGTCGGGCGGCGGCGTTCGTCGGGCTGAACCCGGCGCTGCTCGTGCTCGCCGTGGGCGGGGCGCACAACGACACACTGCTGCTGCTGGTCCTCGCTCTGGCCCTTGCGCTGACCGCGGGGGCCAACCCGCGCCTGCGTGCCGGCGCGGGCGCGCTGGCCGTCGGGGTGGGCGTCAAGCTCACCGCCGGTCTCGCGCTCCCCTTCCTGGTGCTCGTCTCGCCGCGCACGCGCGAGCGCGTGGGGGTGGCGGCGAGCGCGGCAGTGGGTCTGCTGGCGGTGGGGGCGATCGGGCTGATCGGGTTCGGCGCGCACGCGCTCGGCTTCCTTCACGCGATCGGCGAACAGCAGAATCTCGTGGCGACGCACAGCGTGCCCGCGGAGACCGCGCGCCTGGTGGGGATTGAGACCCCCGCCCACCCGCCGAACTGGTGGCGCCACCTCTACGTCGCCGGCTTCCTGGCGGTGCTCGCGTACGCGCTGTGGCGCACCGCGCGCGGCGCCGACTGGCGCGTGGCCGCGGGCTGGAGCACGATCGCGCTGCTGGTCTCGACGGCGTGGCTGCTGCCGTGGTACGCGATCTGGGTGCTGCCGCTAGCGGCCGTCAGCGGCGATCGGCGCCTGTGCGCCGCCGCGCTCCTGCTTTGCGCCTACGCGATCCTCATCCACCTGCCGCTTGCCGACCCGCTGCTCAGCCCCTCCACCCGCTACCTCGCCCCGAACCTGCACATCGCGATCCCCGGCCTGCGACACAGTCTCGAACTCACCGGTTTCGAGGTGCTTCGCCACGTCCATGTCGATCTCCGCTGGTGAGGCCTCCGGGCGCAGCCGCCGCAGCCGGATCGAGTCCAGCCGCCTGAACTTGAGGATCTCGAGCACGTACACCAGATAGACGCTGGCGGCGACGACGAGCAGCCCGATGGCGAGCATCACGAGCGTCCAGCCGGTGTGGTAGTGCCCTTTGTGGTCGCTGTAGGGCACGAAGCGCAGCGCCAGCGCCATGCCGGCGAGCAGCAGCGTCCACGCGTACAGGTAGGCGATCGTGCGGCGGCTGGAGAAGCCGATGCGCGCCATGCGGTGGTGGAAGTGCTCGCTGTCGGGCCGGTAGATCGGCTGGCGGTACTTCAGGCGCTTGAGCACCACGAAGGTGGTGTCGAGGAACGGCACCGCCAGCAGGATCAGCGGCAGCACGAACGACACGACCGCCGCCGTCTTGACCGCGGCCTCGACGGTGATCACGCCCATCAGCAGGCCGAGCAGGTTCGCGCCGCAGTCGCCCATGAAGCTCGATGCGGGCGGGAAGTTGTAGAGCAGGAAGCCGAGCGCCGCACCCGCCGTCAGCGCCGCCAGGACCCCGGGCTGCTGGCGGCCGGGGAAGTCGAACGCGATCACCGCCATGGCGGCGGCGATGATCGCGCAGACCCCCGCGGCCAGGCCGTCGACGCCGTCGGAGAAGTTGACGACGTTCATCATCACGACCAGGCCGATAACGGTCAGGATCGGGCCGGCGTCGGCGGGGCCGGTGTTGGGGAAGTTGAGGTGCCCGATGAACGGCAGCGTGATCGCCTTCACCGCCACCCCGAAGTGCACGACGATCACGGCCGCGAGCACCTGGCCGAGCAGCTTCAGCGCCGGGTGCAGGTCGAAGCGATCGTCGAGCGCGCCCACGAGCGTGATGACCGCGGCGGCGATCAACACGCCATGCCACAGCTGCGGCTGGTGTTCGCCGGCATAGCCGGCGGGCAGCCAGATCAAGCCCGCGAGCAGCACCCCCGCGAAGATCGCCAATCCGCCGAGCAGCGGCGTCGGGTGCTCGGACAGGCCGCGCTCGCGCGGCTCGTCGATCGCGCCGACGGCCCTCGCGAAGCGCATCGTGAAGGGCGTCAGCAGCGCGGTCACGACCGCGGCGGCGAGAAAGGCGTAAAGCGCGTCGAGCTCGGTTGGATGCGCCATCGGCTCGTGTAAAGCATCGCAGGCCGGGAGGTCGACGGCGCCGCGACCTGCGCGGAGGCTCTAAACCTGCGCGGTCGCGGGCACGGCGGCTTGGGGGAGGGCGGGCGGGCTCTCATACAGCGGATAGCGCTCGACGATCGCGCCGACGCGCTCCGCCAGCTCGCCCGCCCGTGACTCGTATTCGGGGGTCAGCGCGACCGCGAGGATGCGCCCGATCTCCTCGAAGTCCTCCCGCTGCAGGCCGCGCGTGGCCAGCGCGGGCGTGCCGATGCGCAGGCCGGAGGCCTCGATCGGCGGACGCGGGTCGAACGGGATCGCGTTGCGGTTGACCGTGATCTGGATCTCGTGCAGCCGGTCCTCGGCCTGCCTGCCGCTGAGCGCCGGCTCGGTCTCGCGCAGGTCCACCAGGATCAGGTGCACGTCGGTGCCGCGGGTGAGCACGCTGACGCCGTGCCCGGCCTTCAGCAGCTCCTCGGCCAGCGCGCGGGCGCCCTCGACGGTGCGCCGCTGGCGCTCGGCGAACAGCTCGCTGGCGGCGATCTTGAAGGCGACGGCCTTGGCCGCGATCACGTGCTCGAGCGGGCCGCCCTGCTGGCCGGGGAAGACGGCCGAGTCGATCTTCTTGGCGTACTCCTCCTTGCAGAGGATCACCCCGGCGCGGGGACCGCCGAGCGTCTTGTGCGTCGTGGTCGTGACGACGTCGGCCCCGAACTCGATCGGGTTGGGGTGCAGGCCGGCGGCGACGAGACCCGCGAAGTGGGCGATGTCGACCATCAGCATGGCGCCGACCTCGTCGGCGATCTCGCGGAAGCGCGCGAAGTCCAGCTGGCGGGGGTACGCCGACCAGCCGGCCAGCAGCAGCTTCGGCCGGCGCTCGCGCGCGATGCGCGCGACCTCGTCCATGTCGATCAGGCTGCTCTCGCGATCGACCTCATAGGGAGCGATGTCGTACAGCCGCCCCGACACGTTGATCTTCATGCCGTGACTCAGGTGGCCGCCGTGCGCGAGCGACAGTCCCATGATCGTGTCGCCGGGCGAGAGCAGCGCGTGGTAGGCCGACGCATTGGCCTGCGAGCCGGAGTGGGGCTGGACGTTGGCGTGCTCGGCCCCGAACAGCGCCTTGGCGCGGTCGATCGCCAGCTGCTCGGAGACGTCGACCCACTCGCAGCCACCGTAGTAGCGCCGGCCGGGGTAACCCTCGGCGTACTTGTTGGTGAGCACCGAGCCCTGGCATTCGAGCACGGCGCGCGGGACGAAGTTCTCCGAGGCGATCATCTCGAGCGTGCCCTGCTCGCGCTCGAGCTCGCCGCGCAGCGCCTCGGCGATCTCGGGATCGACCTCGGCGAGGGGACGGTTGAAGTAGTCGGGGCTCAGCTCGGACACGGCGCTCGACCTCAGGCTAGCGACGTGAGCGTCGCGCGCACGTCGGCGCGCGCGAGCGCGCCCTCGCGCAGGACGTGCCAGCGCCGCTGCGCGCCGTAGTCGCGCAGGTCGATCACCGTGGAGGGCGTGCCGGGCAGCTCGCCGCCGTCGAGCACGAGGTCGGCGCCTTCGCGCATGCTCTGCGGCACCTGCGCGAGCGTGCGCGCGTCCGGCTGGCCGGACAGGTTGGCACTGGACTGCATCACCGGCCTGGCCACCGAGGCGAGCGCCCGCAGGCGCTCTGGCAGGCGCGGCACGCGCAGCCCGAGCGTGGCGGGATCGAGCCTGCAGGCGGGCGCGAAGCGCAGCGCGGGATTGGCGAGCAGCAGCGTCACCGGGCCGGGAAGCAGCGCCGCCACGGCGGCGCGCTCGTCGAGCGCCAGCTCGCCGAGCATCTCCAGCGCGGGCTCGAGCGCGAAGAACATGACCGCCGCGGGGCGCGCCGCGGGACGCCCCTTGAGCGCGTACAGGCGCCTTGCCGCCTGCTCGTTGTCGGGATCGCAGCAGATCCCGTAGACGGTGTCGGTGGGGAGCACGGCGACGCCGCCTTCGGCCACGCACCGCTCCAGGCGCTGCGCATCCTGCTCGCTGATCATCCGCTGCTCGCCGATCTTCGCAGTCATCACCTGTGCCGCTCCGCGATCACGACCCGCTGGATCCGCGCGAGGTCGCGCTCGAACCGTATCGCGTCGAAGCCGGCGGCGCGAGTCAGCTCGAGGACCGCCTGTGCCTGGCCGGCGCCGAGCTCCAGCGCGAGGAAGCGCACGTCGGGGAGCTCGGCGATCTGGGCGAGCAGCGCGCGGATGCACGACAGGCCGTCGGGACCGGCGAACAGCGCCTCGGCGGGCTCGTGGCGGACGATCTCGGGCGCGAGCAGCGCGCGTTCGGATTCGGCCACGTACGGCGGGTTGCAGACGACCGCGTCGAACTCCCCCACGTCCGTCAGCAGGTCCGCGCGCAGCCACTGCACGTCCAGCTCCAGGCGCTGCGCGTTGAGGGCGGCGAGCTCCAGCGCGGCCTCGCTGCGGTCGCTGCCGCTGACGTGCAGGTCGGGACGCTCTTGCTTGAGCGCGAGCGCCACCGCGCCGCTGCCGGTGCCGACGTCGAGCACGCGCGCGCCGGCGCCCAGCCCGAGCGCGACCTCGACCAGCAGCTCGGTCTCCGGGCGCGGGATCAGCGCGCGCGGGTCGACGGCCAGCTCCAGGCGGCGAAAGCCGCGACTGCCGACGATGTAGGCGAGCGGCTCGCGCTCGACCGCGCGCCGGCGCACGGCGTCCTGCAGCGCGCGCACCGCCGGGCCTTCGACGAGGAGGTCGGGGTCGCTCAGCAGCCGCTCGCGCCCGACGCCGAGCACGTGCGCGACCAGCAGTTCGGCGTCCAGGCGGGGCGTATCGCAGCCCGCCGCGGCGATCGCGGTGATCGCGCCCTCGAGGGCGTCGCGCGCGGAGGTGCCTGTGTCCAGAGGCGCGTGCATCGGCAGGTCGAGAGCATGCCACGCGCGCCGGGGGACCGCCGCGCGCGGGTGGCTAATCGAGCCCGTGCGCCTCCAGGCGCCGGCGCTTCTCGTCGGACTGCAGCGCCTCGGTGAGCTCGTCCAGCTCGCCTTCGAGGACCTGGTCGAGGTTGTGGACGGTGAGCTTGATGCGGTGGTCGGTCACGCGCCGCTCGCCGTAGTTGTACGTGCGGATCTTCTCCGCGCGATCGCCCGTGCCGACCTGCGAGCGCCGGTCGGCGGCGAGCTCGGCCTGCTGCTCGGCCAGCGCGCGCTCGTACAGCCGCGCGCGCAGCACGCGCAGCGCCTTCTCGCGGTTCTGCAGCTGGGACTTCTCGTCCTGCATGGAGACGACGATGCCCGAGGGCCTGTGGGTGACCCGCACCGCCGAGTCGGTCGTGTTGACCGACTGCCCGCCGGGCCCCGAGGAGCGGTAGACGTCGATCTGCAGGTCGTTCGGGTCGATCTGCACGTCGACGTCCTCGGCCTCCGGAAGCACCGCGACGGTCGCCGTCGAGGTGTGGATCCTCCCCTGGGACTCCGTCTGGGGCACGCGCTGGACGCGATGGGTGCCGCCCTCGTACTTGAACACCGAGTACGCCCCGTCGGGCGGGTGGGATTTGATCGCGAACGTGTACTTGCCGTCGCCGACGTCCAGCGGCTCAGGCTGAAAGCCGCGGCGCTCGGCGTAGCGCGTGAGCATCCGGTACAGGTCGCCCGCCCACAGGCTGGCCTCGTCGCCGCCGGCGCCGCCCTGGATTTCGACGATGACGCTCTTGTCGTCGTTGGGGTCGCGCTCGACCATCGCCAGGCGGATCTGCTCCTCGAGCTCCTCGATGCGCTGGCGCGCCCGTCCGAGCTCCTCGCGCATCTCCGCGTCCTCGCCCATCTCCGAGAGCAGCTCCTCGGCGCCCGCCGCGTCGTCCTGGGCCAGGCGCCACTGCGCCGCGAGCTTCGCCGCGGGCTCGAGCTGGCTGTAGGCGCGACCGGCCTCGGCGTAGCGCTCCCTGTCGGAGATCACCTCGGGGTCGGTCATCTGCGCTCCGAGCTCGGCGAAGCGCGTCTCGATCTGCTTGACGAGATCTTCGATCACCGTGCGAGCGTACAATGCGCGCATGACTCGCCGGGGGGCGCGCACGATTCGCCGGGGGATGCTCGCGGCCGGCGCGTGCGCGCTGCTCGGTGCGCCCGCATCCGCGCAGGCGGGGGCAACCCGCGCCCTGCTCTATGAATGGCAACCCAACGGCCCTGAAGCGGGGCCGCAGCTGATCCTCCAGGAGAAGCTGGACCTGACGGGCAAATTCGGCGTCCAGTGCGGCAAGACGTGGATCTTCTCCTACTACGGCGGCGGCGAACACGACCCATGGTCGATCAGCGGGGGCCAGATCTCCGGCACCGGGGAATTCCCAACCGGAACGGCCGGCATCGGCTCCACCTACAGGAACGCAGAAATCAACGACTACGACTTCAAATCCGCCGGGCCGCTGGTGATGACGCTCAGCGGCCAGGCGAACGCCGCCGCCGCGGTGGGCACGCTCTCGCTGCGGCTGTACGCCTACACCAAGGCCCACAAGCACAACGGGCACAAGGTCAAGCGCAAGAAGGTCCTCAGCGCGAGCTGTGTGATCCAGTTCGACGCGCCCAACTACTACGCGCCGAGCGCGCCCGTCGCCGAAACGCCGAGCTCCGAAGGCCAGTAGGCCGCGCGCTCCGGCGCGGCGCGCAGCCGGTTAGGCGACAACCTCGACGCCGACGAGGTCGGCGGCGGTGAGCTCGCCGGGCGTCTCGAGGTCGAGCACCGCCTGCAGCGAGGCGATCGCCACGGCGAGCTGGTCGAGATCGGGCTCGCGCGTGGTCAGCAGCTGCAGCTTGAGCCCCGGCCACATCACCGCCCGCACCCAACCCCGGCTGCGGTTGCGCCCGGCGAACTTGATCAGCTCGAAGGAGATGCCGGCGATGATCGGCACTCCGAGTATGCGGGTGGCCATCAGCCAGTACCACGCGGGCAGCCCGATCGGCGCGAACACGAAGATCGCGACGATCATGACCACGAGCAGGAAGCTCGTCCCGCAGCGCGGATGCAGCCGCGAGAAGCGCTTGGCGTTGGCGGGCGTCAGCGGCAGGCCCGCCTCGTAGCAGGAGATCGTCTTGTGCTCGGCGCCGTGGTACTCGAACACGCGGCGCAGATCGCGCACGCGGGAGAGCAGCAGCATGTAGCCGAGGAACAGGCTGGTGCGGATCACGCCCTCGACCACCCAGAACAGGATCGAGGAGCCGAGCTGGTGCTTGATCAGGCTGGTCAAGCCGACGGGGATCAGGAAGAACAGCACGATCGCCAGCACCATCGCGACGACCACCGTTCCCGCCCACACGGCGCGGGGGATCTCCTGCTTGTGCCCGTCAGGGTGCGTCTCCTGCTTGCCCGCCTCGCCCTCTTCGTGCGCCTCGCCCGCCGCGCCCTCCTCGGGCGGGAGCTGCGCGTTCGCGGAAATCTCCAGCGCCCGGAATCCGACGACCATCGACCCGCCGAGCGCGACCACGCCGCGGACGATCGGGAGCCTCAGCCATCGGTGACGCCTCATCGCCGAGTCCAGCGGGTACGTGGTGACCTCGATCTCGCCCTTGGCGCCTTCGGTCGTTATGCCGTCGGCGTCGCCCTCGCTGAACTGCTCGGCGCTGGGCTTGCGCACGGCGACCGCCCAGTTGGCGACGCCGCGCATCATCACGCCCTCCAGCACCGCCTGCCCGCCGACGGGCGCGTCGCGCTGGGCGCTCAGCTCGCCATCGGCCTCGCGCAGCGTGCTGGGCGCCGCGGGATCAGCCACGGCGCCGGCCATCTGGCTACTGAGCGGACCGAGCTTGCGCCGACTGCAGCCGGCCCTTGGCGATCCTGCGCTGGAAGCGCTCGACGCGTCCACCGGTGTCCATCAGCTTCTGCCTGCCCGTGTAGAACGGATGGCAGTTGGAGCACACCTCGACGTGCAGCTCGTCCCGAGTCGCACGCGTGATGAACTCGTTGCCGCACGTGCAGCGCACGTGCGCGCGGACGTAGTTCGGGTGGATCTCCGCCTTCATCGTCGCTCGATTCTAGCGGGCCGCGGGCCGCGCGAGGAGATCACGCTGACGCGGCGCCCGCGCCGGCGGTCGCGGAGCTCGAGCTCGTGCCGCTCGCCGGCGACGCGGCCGGCTGTTCGCAGCGGGCGGTGCGCAGTTCCTCGGCCTTGATCAGATGGCCCTTGGCGTTGACCCAGCGGAAGCGCACCGCGCCGCGGTAGAACGCCGGCGCGGAGAGGTCGGTCACCTGCTGGATGTGCGCGAAGATCTTCACGCCGGCGGTGGAGCTGTGCCACACGCCCAGGCCGGGCGCGCTGACGGTGCGGTACTCCAGTTCTTCCAGGCCCCGCTCCTGCAGGTCGATGCGCATCTCCATGCGCGCTGTGCCGGGAATGGTGGTCATTTCGCCCGCGAACGTGGCCGAGCGTTCGGTTTGGGGAATCGTCGCGGTCGCGCACTGCTCGAGCGTCGCGGTCGCCACCGGCGTGGCCGACACGGTGGCCGTGGACGACACGGTGGCCGTGGACGACACCGTCGCCGTGCCTCCCATCGCGGCGGGCGCGAGCGCCAGCCACGGCACGGCGACGGCGCACGCGAGCGCCGCGATCGGGCGGCGGAACACCGCGCGCGAGGCGCGTCCGCTGTGGAGCATCGTCTTCATCACATCCTCGTAACACTCGAAGCGCGCGCAGGTTTCGCACCGGCGCCCGCCGCGAACGTCTCCAACTCCCCCGCGCCGGGGCGCTCAGGTGATCTGATACAGCGGACCGTCGCCCCCCTCGGGGGTCGTCAGGCGACCGCCCTTGGCGGTGATCGCGCCGCACTGCACGCAGTTGGTGTAGTTGACGATCACGTCCACGTCGCCGTGCTCTGGCGCGTCCTCGGGGATCTCGTACACCCCGGCGGGGCACATCCAGCGCCAGGTCTCGGCGAGCTCGCGCGGCACGCGTTTGCGCACGCGGATGTGGTTGGGGGCGTCGTCGCGGGTGGCGTTGCCGGTGATGAACACGGAGGAGAGCTTGTCGAAGGTGTATTTGCCGTCCGGCTTGGGGTAGCGGTCCTTGGTGTTGCCGATGAACATCGGCTTGGCGTCGTTGCGGTGCCATGCCGCGCGACCGGGCAGCCTGCCCTTGGTGATCTGCTGGATGCCGCTGAGCGGCGCACCGAGGAGCAGGCCCCGCATCAGCGGCTGGCGCGCGTTGCGCACCTCCCACAGCTCCCTGCCCACCGAGGAGTCGTCGATCACCTGCTCGTAGGAGGAGAAGCTCGTCTCGCCGCGCTTGAGCGCGGCGTAGATCGACTCGGCCGCGAGCATGCCCGAGCGGATGCAGTGGTGCACGCCCTTGAGCGCCATCGTGTCCACCATGCCGCCGGCGTCGCCGACGAGCAGCGCCCCGGGCATCGACAGCTTCGGCATCGACCAGTAGCCGCCGCCGGGCAGCGCCTTCGCGCCCCAGGCGACGCGCTCGCCGCCCTCGAGGATCCCCCGCACGAGCGGGTGGGTCTTGAACGTCTGCAGCAGGTCGTGGGCGGAGGTCGTCGCGTCGGCGTACTCGAGCTCGACGACGAAGCCGATCGAGACGAGATGCTCGCCGGTCTTCTCGTTGGTCATCGGGTAGATCCACGTGCCGCCGATCTGGCCGTACTTGCTGGAGATCTTCAGCGGCCACGGCCCCATCGTGTGGATCAGGCGATCGAGCGGCTTGGGGACCTTCCAGACCTCCTTGACGCCGAGCTCCCACACCTGCGGCTCGCGTCCCTCGCCGAGGTCGAACTCCTTGATGGCGGCGCCCGTGAGGTGCCCCCAGCAGCCCTCGGCGAGCACCGTGGCGTGCGCCTTGATGTCGGTGCCCGGCTCGAAGTTGCCGAGCGGCTCGCCGTCCTTGCCGCGGCCCTTGTCGCCAGAGCGCACGCCGACGACGCGGGGATGATGGCCCGCCCCCCCGCCATCATCGACGATCAGCTGGGTGGCGGCGGTCTCGGTGAGGATGTACGCGCCGGCCTCTTCGGCCTGCTGCTGCTGGTAGCGCGCCAGCGCGGAGACCGAGACGACCTCGTTGCCGTGGTTCTTGAACGACGGCGGCGTGGGGATGCGCACGGCGAGCTTCGCCGTGGGGGTCAGGTACACGGCCTCCTTCTTGACCTCGCCGAACGCGAAGCCCTCCTTGCGCCAGTCCTCGCGGCTCAGCTCCGGGAACAGCTCCTGCAGCGGCCCCGGGCGCATGACCGCGCCGGACAGGTTGTGCCCGCCGCACGTCTTGGCCTTCTCGACGACAGCCACCGGCACTTCGCCGAGGCGCTCCATCGTCTCGGCGTCGTCTCCCAGCAGCTGCAGCAGGCGGTTGGCGCACGCGAGGCCGGCGGTGCCGCCGCCGACGATCACGACGCCAACCTCGATCAGCTCGTCCTCGGAGTCGAGCCCGCGCTTGACGAACTCCTTGCGCGAGTCGACCGGCGGCGGGAAGGCCGCGGGCACGACCCTCCCGTTGTTCGACCCATGTCCGGACACGATCAGACCTCCCCTCGGGAGCGCAGCGTCAGGAGGCTCACCGTCAGCTGCCCTTCTTGGCCTTCACAGCCTCTGTGAGCTTGTCAGGATCTTGTTGAGGTCGCCGACGATGCCGAGATCGGAGAATTCGAAGATCGGCGCGTTGGAGTCCTTGTTGATCGCGACGATGTTCTCCGAGCCCTGCATCCCGACCTTGTGCTGGATCGCGCCGGAGATGCCCGCCGCGAGGTACAGCTTCGGCGCGACGGTCTTGCCCGTCTGGCCGATCTGCGCCGCGTAGGGGTACCAGCCGGCGTCGACGACCGCGCGCGTGGCGGCCACGGCGGCGTTGCCGCCGAACGCCGCGGCGAGGTCCTCGGCGAGCTGGAAGCCCTCGGCCTTGCCCAGGCCGCGGCCGCCGGCGACGAGGATGTCGGCGCCCTCGATGTCGACGTCCGCGCCGCGCTGTTCGCCGCGCGTGAGCATCGTCGCCTGCTTGGCGTGCGCGCTGAGCTCGAAGCTCAGCTGCTCCACGGGGGCGTCGGCGCCGGAGGCGTCGTTGATCTCGAACGCGTTCAGGCGGCCGATGATGATGCCGACGTCGGAGCGGTATTTGATCTCGGAGATCGCCGAGTCGCCGAGGATCGGGCGCTCGGCGATCAGCTCGCCGCCCTCCGCGCGGACCGCCGTGACCTCCATCGCCACGCCCGCGCCCAGCCGCGCGGCCAGGCCGGCGCCGATCTCGAAGCCGAGCAGGCCGCCGCCGAACAGCGCGTAGGAGTAGTCGCCGCCGGAGATGGCCGCGGCCATCGCGTCGACGAGCGGCTGCGCGAGACCCTCGGGCCCGTCGGCCACGAGCACCTTCTTGGCCCCGTATTTGCCGAGCGAGGCGGCGAGCTCCCGCGGGACGTTCTCGCCGAGCAGGATCGCGTGCGCCTCGCCGCCGAGCGCGGCGGCGAGCTTGGCGCCCTCGGAGACGGCGCCCAGGGAGTTCTTGTTGATCGCGCCGTCGTAGTGCAGCGCGTAAACGAGGATGTTTGGCATGTGTCTCAGGTTCCCTTCGCAAGATTGAGAATGAGGGGCCCGGCTTGCCGGCCTCCGGCCGTCCGCGCCACCCTCACAGGAGCTTCCTCTCGTCGAGCCAGGCCACGATTTTTTCGACGGTTTCGCCGGTGTCCTCGTCTTCGATGATCTCTCCGGCGGCCTTCGCGGGCGGCGCCTTCGCGGCGACCCACTGGGCGGCTGAGTTATCGCCGCCGACCTTGGCGGCGTCGATGTCGACGTCGCCGGCGGTGACGGTGTCGAGCGGCTTCTTCTTGGCGCCCATGATCGCCTTCAGCGACGGGTAGCGCGGCTCGTTGATCGCGTCGCCGACGGAGATCACCGCCGGCAGCTTGACCTGGACGGTGTCGTAGCCGTACTCGGCCTGGCGCTCGCAGCGCAACGATCCGGATCCCACCCCCCCACCCACCCCCCCCTCGATGTCCATCTTGATGACCTGCGTCAGCGACGGCATGCCCAGGTGCTCGGCGACGACCGCGCCGATCGTGTAGCACTCGCCGTCGTCGGACTGCTGGCCGAGGAGCACCAGGTCGGGACTCTCGCGCTGCAGCGTCTTGGCCAGCGCGTAGCCGGTCGCGGCGACGTCCGAGCCGGCGACGACCGGGTCGCTCAGGTGCACCGAGCGGTCGGCGCCGAGCGAGACCGCCTTGTGCAGCGCGCGCACCGCGCTCTCGGGGCCCATGGTCACGGCGACGATCTCCTCGACCGGCACCGCGCCGCCCTCCTTGATCTGCATCGCCGCCTCGATGGCGTGCGTGTCATACGGGTTGAGGTTCTTCTCGCCGCTGCGGTCCATCCGGCCCGTGCTGGGGTCCAGGCGCTTTTCAACCGCCGCGTCGGGAACCTCCTTCACCAGGACACAAATCTTCATGTTCTGCAGGGCTCCTTGATTTGGGTGAGTGG
>JBKQHH010000204.1:0-2777 GCA_052148875.1 Solirubrobacteraceae bacterium | reverse complement strand
CCCCAGCCGGTGGCGGCACCTTGGGAGCGTCAGGCACCCCGGCCCCCGGCCAAGGATCCCGAAACCCTCCTCGACGTCGTCCCGCTTGACGCACGCACGCCCTATGACGTTCGGGAAATGCTGCGCTGCGTCGTCGATGCCAGCGAGCTCAAGGAATTCAAAGAGCTGTACGGGACGACGGTCGTCTGCGCTTTTGCCAAACTCGACGGTCACCCAATCGGAGTGATCGCGAGCAACGGCATCCTTTTCAGTGAGTCGGCGCTCAAGGCCGCGCACTTCATCGAGCTGTGTGACCGGCGCGGCATCCCACTGCTGTTTGTCCAGAACATCTCCGGCTTCATGGTCGGACGCGACTACGAGGCGGGCGGGATCGCGAAGGACGGCGCCAAGCTCGTTACGGCCGTGTCGTGTGCCCGCGTACCAAAGCTAACGGTAGGCGTTCAGGGGGTGTCGTGGTTGTGAGCAGGGTTCCTGCGGTTTGCAGTGAATCTTGCATGCGTGCGAGGTGCAGAGATCGATGCGGTCGTTCGTGCTGGTGGAGAGCCGGCGTGTGAAGTGGTGCGCGCACTGATTGACGAGGTTGTGGTGCTGCGTGAGCGTGTGGAGGAGCTTGAGCGTCGCGTTGGCCAGAACTCGGGGAATAGCGATAATCCGCCGTCCTCAGATCGACCGGCGCCGCGGGCGGAGCGTCGACGCGCGGCGCGGGAGGCGTATAAGCGCTCGATGCGGAAGTCTGGTGGCCAGCCCGGGCATCAGGGCAAGACCCGGGAGATGGTCGCGCCCGAGCGCGTCGATAAGCACTTTGAGCATCTGCCTGACTGTTGTGATTGCGGGCATGTGTTTGATGGCAGCGAGGAGCGTGTCGGGGATCCGGTGTGCCATCAGCAGTTCGAGCTGGCGCTGGTCCGCCCGTTGGTGTTCGAGCAGCAGCGGGTGCGGTTGCGCTGCCCGGCGTGTCAGGCGGCGACGCTCGCGAACCTCTCGTCGGGCGCTTTGTCGGGGTTCGGGCCCAGGGTGGATGCGCATATCGCGATGCTCGCCGGGGTGTTTCGGCTCTCGCGTGACCAGGTCCGCCAGATCGTTGTTGAGGTGTTCGGGATCCCCGCGTGCAAGGGGTCGATCGACAACGCGATCATGCGGATCAGCGCGCTCCTCGCCGACCCATGGGCCGAGCTGCGTGAGGCGATCGGTAAGGCGCAGGTCGTGCATGCCGATGAGACAACCTGGCGGTTGCGGGGCGCGCAGCAATGGCTGTGGGTTGCCGCCAGCTCGCTGGTCGCGTGTTTTCGGATCGATCCGACCCGCACGCAGCGGGCAGCCAAGGAGCTGTTGGGCGAGGAATTCGGCGGGTTCGTGGTGTCTGATCGCTACGCCGGCTATCACTTCCTCGATGTCCTCCAGCAACAGCTTTGCTGGTGTCACGTGATCCGCCAGCTGGTCGAGGTCTCCCAGCGCACCGCCGCGCCCGGCCGCCGCGGCACCAAGCTCGTCAAGCTCGCGCGCGAGGTGCTCGCCGTGCACCGCGAGTTCCTGACCGACGATCAGGACCGCGACTGGCTCAGCGCCAAGCTGACGCCGCTGCGCGCACAGATCAAAGGGCTGCTCGAAAAGTGCGCCGCCGGCCGTCACACCAAGACAGCGAACTTCGCCGCCGGACTGCTGGCGGAGTACGACGCGCTCTGGACCTTCTGCGACGTCCCCGACCTCCAGATCGACCCCACGAACAACGCAGCAGAACGCGCCGTCCGTCACGCCGTGCTGATGCGCAAACTCCAAGGCGGAACCCAATCCGACCGCGGCAGCCGCTGGATCGAACGGATCCAATCCGTCCGCGAGACCTGCCGCCTGCAACACCGCCCCATCCTGGCCTACCTGACCGACGCCGCGACCGCCGGCCACAACCGGCGCCCAACCCCCTCGCTCGTCCCGACATAACTCACGCAGGAAACCCGGCGGTCACGACGATACCCCGTGACCGCGAACCCGGGAAGTCTACGGTAGCCGCCGCCGTCGCGTCTGAATTAGGCTTTCCGTTGCTGAGCCTAGACGCGGTTAAAGGAGCGTCTAGCGGACGTACTGGGTTGTCGGGACGAGGCATGGTCTTTTCTGATCGGTGACGCAGCGGCCGAAGTGGTCTTCGGTCTGAGTGCATCGTTTCCTAATGCGGTCGTCGAGGGATGGTGGCGCGGTGACCGCCGGCGCCGGGCCGAGACAGAATTCACAGGGTACGTACAGATCTTCTGCCACTGTGCTCGGAGCTTGGTTGAGCAGCGGATGCGGGCTCGACTGGTCGCTGGCCGACACAAGATTCACCGTGATTCTCTGAGGCCAGATGCGGTCAACGAGATTGGGGCACTGGTTGAGGCGGTTCGCCCCCTGGCGCTCAGCCACACCGTGATCATCGTGGACACCAACACCCCAATCAGCTGGGGATCGCTCTTTGCTCAGGTGCGCGCGGCACTCATGGGTTGAACTGCGCCCTGCGAGACCTCTGCCGGAATCGTGGCGGACGATCGCTTTGCCCGTTCGGACGCAGCCGCTCGTCGACTCGCGGGGCGACCGCTTCGCAACTCAGTGAGTAGTCGATCGTTCGCGGGCGTCTGCTGCGACGCGCTGCCCGGTACCCGCAGACCAGCGGAAGCAGGACCGACTTGTCTTCGGTCTTCGGCGGGCGCCGTCATGCTTGCGCCAATCCCGAGACCGCCGCCCTCGAAGCGTGCTTACGTAATTGCAGGATTCTGCACGCAATCCCGGGCGCCCTGCTTCCGGCGACGAGC
>JBKQHH010000203.1:0-15886 GCA_052148875.1 Solirubrobacteraceae bacterium | reverse complement strand
GCCGAGCGCTAGCTGCTAGCGGAACACCGCCAGCAGCGACAGGCCCGCGGGGATACGCCCGCCGCGGGCGATGAGCGCCGACTCGAGCGCGAGCGGACGCTCGAGCAGCCAGTTCAGCGGCGCCGGCGGGATCCACAGGTCGAGGCTCGACTCGGTGGTCTTGGTCCTGTTGACGCGATCGAGCACCCGCAGCACGATCGCGGCCGGCAGCAGCAGCGAGTTGAAGTACGTGGTGCGCTTCTGAGTCCAGCCTGCCCGTTCGGCGACGCGCTGCAGCGAGCGGCGGGTGTAGCGACGGTGATGGTGGTTGATCTCGTCGTGGCCGCTCCACAGCCACTGGTAGGCGGGCACGGTGACCAGCAGCGCGCCGCCGGGGGCGACCGTGCGGCGCAGCTCGCGCAGGGCGCCGAGGTCGTCCTCGAGGTGCTCGATCACGTCCAGGCTCACGGCCAGGTCGAAGCTGTCGTCGGCGAACGGCATCTCCAGCACCGACCCGGCGATCACCTCGCCGACGTCGCGCTCGCGCGCCAGCGCGACGCTGGTCTCGGAGAGCTCGACGCCCGTCACCGTGCCGAGGCGGGCGAGCTCGACCATGTTGCGTCCGCTGCCGCACCCGGCATCGAGGATGCGCGCGGGCTCGGGCAGCCCGAGCCCCGCGATCGCCCCCTTCAGCACCGTTCGCCGCCCTCGATACCACCAGTGGCGGTCCTCCGCCTGGTGCGTCTGACGCTCGTAGTCCCTATCCATCTGCCGGCATCTTTTCCTAAAGGCCGCCGTCCGCGCGGTGCGCCCCTGCGGGCGGGCGGCTCACGGGCTCTTTCCGCTGCTGCGAATCGAGTACTCGATCGCGCCCGCTTCGCCCCGCCAGACGGCCACCGCGCGGTCGCTGCCCGGATCGAGCGCCACGGTGGCGTCGCCGACGGGCGCCGGCGGCGCGATCCGCTCGGGTTCGCCGAACATCGTCCGCGGCGGGTGGGCGTCGAACCCGCGTGCCGCGAAGATCGCCTGGCGCTCCATGTCGGGCAGGCCCGCCGCGGTCGGCAGCGGCTCGGTCCACAACACGAGCGCATCGTCGGCCGGGCCCGCGGCGAGGTCCGCGAGCAGCGCGTCCCCGCCCGGGGCGGCGATCGTGCTGGGCGCTCCCACCCCGTTCAGGTCCACCGGTGCGGTGCGCACGACCCAGTGGCCCGCGGCGGATCCGGCCCACGCGAGCATCACGCCCTCCGAGCTCAGGCGCACGAGGCTGGGCGACGCGGCGGGGGAGGGGAGGCCGTCGGGGTCGCGGAAGCGCTCGAGCAGCTGCGGGGCGCCGAAGCGCACGCCGATGGCGGAACGGTCGATGTACACCGCCGTCTCGCTTCCGTGCTGGTCGGCCCACGCGACGATCGCGCGCCGGTCGTCGCTGAGCAGGGCGGCGATCGCCGGGTGCGAGCCGACCGGCGCGAGCCGCTGGAGCGGGCGCGCGGCGCCCGTCTGTGGCACCAGACGGGCGTAGATCGCTCCCCCCTGGGCCCACACGGCGAGCGCTTCGCTGCGGTAGTCGATGGCGAGCGTCAGCGCCTGCACCGGGCCCGCTCCGGCTGCGCCGGCGGCGGCGTTGCGGACGAAGTCGTGCGCGAAGAAGCGCTCGACGTGCACGTCGATCCCGGCCGCGGGCCTGTCCGCGCCGCCGCCCGCGGTCGGGGAGGCGGGCGAAGGGGCTGGCGGGGAGGCGAGCGCGACGTCGCCCAGGTAGGCGGTGGCGAGCGCCATCGGCGCGGTCGACCCTTCGGGGGGCTGGAGAGCTGAGAACGGCCCGCCGGCGGCCCCCTGGATCAGCAGCCCGTCCGCCGGCGCGCCCGGCGAGGAGCCCGCGATCACGATCTGCCCGTGCGGGGCGCCGCTGGCCACGAGCGGCCCGCGCGGCGCGATCGGCAGGCCGGCGGCGGTGCGTGGGATGGCGCTCGCGCCCGGCACGTCGCCGGCGCCGATCGCCGCCACGCGCGCTCCTTCGCCGCCGGGGCAGCCGGAGGCGGCGCTCCACACGATCGCGCCCGCGCCGGTGGCCCGGCTCGGGCCGTCGCTCGGGAACGCCACCCGCGCCGGCGGCCGCGCCGGGCACGCGCTGAGGGCGGCGGGCGCCGACCACGGCGTGCCGGGCCGCGGTGCGGGCGTGGGCGCGACGCTCAGCGCGGTGCGCGCCGGCGGCCCGGCGACGGCGACCGCCACCGCGACCGCGAACCCGCCCGCGGCGGTGAGCGTGGACGCGAGCCTGGACACGCCGGTGGCCGGTGGCGGGCGCCGGTTCCCGCGTTCAGGAGGCGAGCGCCGAGCGCAGGAAGCCCACGGTGCGCTCCCAGGACGTGTCGGCCAGGGCCGCGTTGTAGGTGCCCAGCCGGTTGGTGTCGTTGAAGAACGCGTGCCCGGCGCCGTCGTAGTAGTGGAAGGTCGTGTCGACGCCCGCGTCCTTCAGCTCGGACTCGAGCTTGTTGGCGTCCTCGAGCGGGATGAATTCGTCGGCGGTGCCGAAGTGGCCGAGCACCGGGCAGCCGATCCCGCTGAAGTCCGGCTTGCCGTGGGGCATCACGTAGTAGTAGGTGACGGCGGCGGCGATGTTCGGGCAGGTGGCCGCCGCCCAGATCGCCAGGCCGCCGCCGAGGCAGAAGCCGACCGCCCCCACGCCCGGGCCCTCGAAGCCCGGCCGCGAGGCGAGATAGTCGGCGCCGCCGCACATGTCCTTCTCGACCTCGCTCATCGACAGCGCCATCATCTTCTGCTGGGCCTCGCTCGGCTGCGTGGTCGTCTCGCCCCCGTAGAGGTCGGGCGCGAGCGCGTAGAAGCCCTCGGCGGCGAGGCGATCGCAGATCGAGCGGATGTGCTCGTCCACGCCCCACCACTCCTGCAGGACGATCACGCCCGGGCCGTGCTCGCCGGCGGGCACGGCCAGGTAGCCGGGGGCGCTGCCGGCGCTGGTGGGGAACTCGATGTCGGGCATGGCGTGGCTCCTTGGGTCCGGGACTGGATGGGGCGGCGCAATACTCTCACGACATCGTGTCCGCAGGAAGAGGAGAGGCAACGCCATGGATGCCGTAAACCACCAGTTCCGACTGGCAGCGCGCCCGGTCGGCCTGCCCAAGCCGAGCGACTGGACCTACGTCGAGGAGCCGGTGCGCCAGCCCGCGGACGGCGAGGTGCTGGTCAAGATCGAGTACGTCTCGCTGGACCCGGCGATGCGCGGCTGGATGAACGAGGGGCGCTCCTACATCCCGCCGGTGGGCATCGGCGAGGTGATGCGCGCGTTCGCCGCGGGCGAGGTGATCGCCTCGAACGACCCCGACGTGGCGGTCGGCGAGCACGTCGGCGGCTTGCTGGGCGTGCAGGAGTACGCGATCGCCAGCGGCAAGGGCGTCTTCAAGGTGGACACGAGCCTCGCGCCGCTGCCCGTGTATCTCGGCGCGCTGGGGATGCCCGGCGTGACGGCGTACTTCGGCCTGCTCGACATCGGGCAGCCCAAGGAGGGGGAGACGGTCGTCGTCTCGGGCGCCGCCGGCGCCGTCGGCGGACTGGTCGGCCAGATCGCCAAGCTCAAGGACTGCCGCGTCGTCGGCATCGCCGGCGGCCCCGAGAAGTGCCGCCACCTGGTCGAGGACCTCGGCTTCGACGCGGCGATCGACTACAAGGCGCAAGATGTCCCCGCGGCCCTCGGCGAGCAGTGCCCCAAGGGCATCGATATCTATTTCGACAACGTCGGCGGGGACATCCTCGACGCCGCCCTCGCGCACCTCGCGCGCCACGCGCGGGTCGTCATCTGCGGGGCGATCAGCCAGTACAACAACACGACCGCGCCGCGCGGCCCGTCCAACTACCTGTCGCTGCTCGTCAACCACGCGAGCATGACCGGCTTCGTGATGTCCGACTACCTCGACCGCTACGGCGAGGCCGTGCAGGAGATGGCCGGCTGGCTGGCCTCGGGCAAGCTGATCTCGCGCGAGGACGTCGCCGAGGGGCTGGAGAACTTCCCGGACACGCTGCTGCGCCTGTTCCACGGCGAGAACACGGGCAAGCTGGTGCTGAAGCTCTAAAGCGACAGCACGTGCGCCTTGGCTGGGTCGATGCGTCCGTCCAGCAGGTCCAGGTAGGCGCTCCGCAGGGCGTCGGGCCCGTGGCCGTGGACAACCTCCAGCCAGCCGCACGCCCACGCGACATACGGGTGCCATGCGTCGGCCATGCGCTGCTGTAGGCCGTCGGCGCCCCAGTCGGCGGCGCGCTTGGTCACGCGGTCGGGTGCGAAGAAGAACGTCGGCCGCGGGCCGGGCAGCGCGTCGGGGACCTGGCCCATGCGGTCGTGGTGCGTGGCGCCGACGACCGCCGAGTGCGCGAGCTGGTCGCGGTAGTGGCCGTGGACGGCGCCGCGCAGCTCCGCGTCGCCGGCCATGTCGACGTACACCGCGCGCCCGTCCGGCAGCGAGTCGAGCTCGTCGTAGGACACGATCAGGTCGTACACGCCCAGCTCGCGCGCGAACTCCGCGCTCCTGGCGGACGTCAGCCCGACGACGGCGATCCCCTCGCGCAGCGACAGCTGGAAGGCGAGCGCGCTGGCGGTCTTGCTCGAGGCGCTCGACAGGACGACCGTGTCCGCGCCGAAGAAGTCGCCGTCCTCGAGGAAGTCGTCGATCAGGTACGACGTCAGGAACAGCGGGCGCAGGAGCATCTGCTCGTCCTCGTGCTCGGCGTCGTGTAGCGGGTCGGCGTCCGTGCGCGCGTAGCGGTTGTACGCGGGCGGCAGCGCGGCGCGGTGCGCCGAGGCGTCCGTGAAGCCGTGCGCGCTCACGTGCGCCGGCGCCACCAGCAGCTCAGTCGACGGAGGCAGGTAGCCGAACACGCGCGTGCCCGTCTCGAGCTCCGGCACGCCGCTGGCGGCGACCTCCGCGAAGCCCCACACCGGCACGCGCCCCCAGCCCTCCGCGGCGGGGAAGAAGCTCCAGTAGGACATCGCCTCGCCGAATATCGCGTACGTGATGTTGTTCGACGTCAGGCCGAACGCGTCGACCCTCAGCAGCGCCTCGCCGGGCCCCGGCTCGGGCGCGGGCGCGTCCTCGAAGCGGCAGCTGTGCAGGTCGTCCCTGGCGACGAGGAAGTCCATCTCGAGGGGAGGTTACGGGTTCCCGTGTCTGCTCCTCTCGTTCAGCCCCGATGCCGCACGCTCCAGAGCTGCTCGTCGGCTCGCGCGGGGACCGCTTCGCGGCCGAGGCGCTCGAGCATGCGCGTTTCGCGCGGAAGCAGGCCCAGCGCCAGGGCAAGGAACGCGAACGCCGAGCCGCCGATCAGCACGTTGACGGAACCGAGCGTCCTGCCCAGAGGTCCGGCCAGCAGGTAGCCGACGGGGAGCAGCCCGCCGGAGACCATCCAGTCATAGGAGGTTACGCGCGAGAGCGCGTCTGGGGGAATGCGCTCGGCGAGCGCGGTCAGCCACCACACGTCGAACAGCGCGATGCCGCTGCCGGCGACGACCGTCGCCGGCAGCACGACGACCAGGGTTACGCCGCTCGCGTACAGGATCGCGGCGAGCGGCCACGGCAGGATGGCGAGCATCGCGAAACGCATCGGGTGACGCGGGCGCCAGCCGACCCCGAGGAGCGAGCCGGCGATCGTGCCGAGGCCGAGCACCGCCTCGACGATGCCGTACACGGCGATGTGGCCGTACTGCTCGCGCGCCACCACCCCTCCGAGCACGAACCACGGCGCCAGGCCGCAGAACAACGCCGCGCAGAACGACGCGAGCGTCGCCCACACCCATGCGCGCGAGCGCACCTCGCGCGCCCCGTCGCGAATCTCGCGCCAGACGCTCGCCCGTTCAGTCCCCACGTCTGAGTCCGTCGGCGACACGCGCTCTCGTGGTCGAACGCGCGAGAGGAACGCGGCGCTCAACGCGAACGTGGCGGCGTCGAGAGCAAACGCCCAGCCGGCGCCCGCTCCCAGCACGAGCGCGGTCGCGAGCGCCGGTCCCGCGAATTCGGCGATGTTGTTGGACATCCCGGTAATCGCGGTCGCCTGCTGGATGTCCGCCTCGGGCACCGTCTGGGGCAGCACCCCGTTGGCCGCCGGGCGGAAGAAGGCCTCGGCGCTACCGAACAGCACCTCGATCGCCGCGACCCGCCAGATGCTGGCCACGCCGAAGAAGATCAACGCGGCGAGCAGCGCGTGCAGGGCGAAGCGCAGGAGGTCGGTGGCGACCATCACCCGGTGGCGCGGCAGGCGGTCGGCCCACACCCCGCCAAGCAGCAGGAAGCTGACCAGCGGCAGGCTCTGCGCGGCCAGCACCAGGCCGAGATCGGTTGTGCTGCCGGTGTGCTCGATCACGAATAGCGCCAGCGCGACGACCACGATGTGGTCGCCGATCACGCTCGCGGACTGCGCGAGCCACAGGTAGCGGAAGTCGCGGTGGCGCAGCACGCGCCGTATCTCTGCGAGGTTCGTCATCCGGCCGCCAGCTTGACGCAGGCGGGCGGTGTCGGCTCGGCGAGCGCGGGGGTGCCGCGCCCCGTCTCAGGCGAGGGCGGGGGAGCCGCGGCGAGCGGCGAGCCGCTCCTCGGCGTAGCGCCGGCCCCGCTCGGGATCGCCGGTGGCGAGCGTGGCGATGTCCGCGAGCGTGGCGATCCGGCCGAAGCCGCCCCACGTGCCGTCCGGGATCTCCGGCGTGAACACCCACACGCGGCCCGGGTCGCGCTCGTACGCACCATGCTCGGCGTCGAGGACCGCCTCTGTGATGTCGTGCACCATCGCCTGGCGGCGCTCGGCGTCGTACTGCCCCTCGGGCACGGACGCGACGAAGCGGTAGTGCGGCGGGCGCGCCGGCGCGCCCGCGACGTACACCGCCTCCGGGCGGTGTACGAGCAGCCACGCGATCGAGCGCACCTGCGGGTTGGACGGATCTGCCCCCTCGTTGGTGATGAGCACGTCCGTCAGGTCGGCGAGCAGCCGCTCCTCGGCTGCGGGCGGCAGGGCGCCGGCGGGTATGTACGCGTCGAGCATGGGCATGTGGTTCAGACCTCCTCGCGGCCGTGGCCGGGATCCGTCGGGTTGGTCGTCACTCTCTTGATAGGAGTGACCATCGTCGCCGCGACCATACACGAGTGGCTCTTCTTATGCAAGCGATACACTCGCGGCATGAAGCGGACATCTCTGAGCGAGCATCCGTGCTCGATCGCGCGCACGCTCGACGCCGCCGGCGAGTGGTGGACGCCGCTGATCCTGCGCGACGTCGCCTACGGCGTCACGCGCTTCGGCGAGATCCAGGAGGACCTCGGGATCTCGGCAAACGTCCTCTCCGACCGCCTCGGCGGGCTTGTCGCGGAGGGCATCCTCGAGACGCGCCTCTACCAGGACCGCCCCGAGCGCCACGAGTACCGCCTGACCGAGAAGGGCGCCGACCTGATCCCCGCGCTGCTCGCGCTGATGCAGTGGGGCGATCGCTGGAAGTGGCCCGGCGGGCGCGGCCCGGTGCGCGTCTCACACGACGACTGCGGCCACGAGGTGCGCGTCGAGGTGCGCTGCGCGCACTGCGATCGCGAGGTTCCCGCGAGCGAGCTGAGGGCGAAGGCGCGCGGCGGTGTCGTCAGCGCGCCCGGCGAGCGCGAGCCGGGGAGCGTCTCCGCGCGGCGGTTGGTTTCCGGAGGGGCCGGGGTTTCGCTCGAGGGTTAGCTGGTGGTTGGGGGTAAAGCGCAGTCCGGTCTACGAAGAGGCGCGGATGTCCACCGAGGTCGGCATTGCCGCTGGTTGTCTGCGCTGCGCGCTCGGCCGTCGTCGCAGCGTCGCTTCTGGGCCGAAGCGCTAGCGGGTCGGCGCGCTTCGATGAGTGCTGCCTGTCGTCCGAGGCGAGCGTCGCGTCAGCCGGAAGCGAGATGCTCGTCTCCCGACGAAAGCGGTCGTACTGAGTCCAGGATCGCATGCGGGGCTGATTCCCCTTGGCGACGCTCCCGGCTTGGTCAAGCACGGTACGCGGCCGCTTTGTGGACGGCTGCGGTCGCGGCGACCAGCCGATATGGACGGGCGTGCCGCCGCCGCGCTCTAGCTGCCCTCTGGCACGTCTCCGGGCAACCTCCGGGCGCGCAACAAGAGTCGTCAGCGCGGGTCGATACGGTGTGATCTATGGCAGGCAAGGAGGCGCTGGTCCGGGCAAACCGGGCCAAGAATGACGAGTTCTACACCCAGCTGGCCGATATCGAGGCCGAGCTGCGGCACTACCGCGACCAGTTTCGGGGCAAGGTCGTGTTCTGCAACTGCGACGACCCGTACGAGTCCAACTTCTTCAAGTTCTTCGCGATGAACTTCAACCATCTCGGACTGAAGAAGCTCATCACCACCTCCTACGCCGGGAGTCCTATCACCGGCGAACAACTCTCCGTACTCGACGTCGCAGGGATGCCTAAGGACACCCCGGAGAAGCCCGCGTACCGAGTCGAGATCACAGAAGTGCGCGATGCCAACAACGATGGCGCGATCGACCTGGCCGACGTCGAATACTTGTTGAAGAACGAACGCAACGTCCTCACTCTTCTGGCCGGTGACGGCGACTTCCGCTCCGCCGAATGCATCACCTTGCTGGATGAGGCCGACATCGTTGTCACGAACCCGCCGTTCTCTCTGTTCCGCGCGTATGTCGCGCAACTCGTCGATCGTGGCAAGCAGTTCCTCATCCTGGGCAACCAGAACGCGATCACTTACAGCGAGATCTTCAAGCTGATCAGAGACAATCGGCTCTGGCTCGGCTACGACAATGGCGGCGAGAAGTGGTTCCGTGTCCCTGACGACTACGACCACACCACCACCGCGTCACGCATCAAGGTCGTGGACGGCGTCAGGTACCTATCCTTCGGCAACATGGCCTGGTTCACGAACCTCGACACCTCCAAGCGGCACGACACCATCACTCTGTACAAGCGGTACAGCCCCGAGGAGTACCCGCGCTACGACAACTACGACGCGATCGAGGTCGGCCGGTATACCGACATCCCGTACGACTTCGACGGAGCCATGGGCGTTCCGATCACATTCCTCGACAGTACAACCCCGACCAGTTCGAGATCCTCGGCTGGACCCGTGGCAGGGATGAGTTCGCCGCGCGACCTAGTAAGCGGTACGTAAACGCCCGCCAGGTGAAGCCTGACGGCACAGAATCCAGCGGCGGGAAGGTCAACACCGGTCCCACTCTGCTCGTGGCCCGGCGGCCGGCAACGGGCACGGTGTACGTGGCCGACGGCGTGGACGGCTACCTGGTGCAAACCTACATGCGCATCATCGTCCGCAACCGGATCCCGGGGAATGCACCCACGTGAAGATCGAACTGAACGAGATCAGCGTTCGTGAGGTCGCCGACGGCTACCGCGACAGCGCCGAGGAGGGGGTCGTCGGCTACGGCGGGCAGCTCGATATCCGCCCTAAGTACCAGCGCGAGTTCGTATATGACGAGAAAAAGCGGAATGCGGTCATAGACACCATCCGCAAGGGCTTCCCGCTGAACGTCATGTACTGGGTCGTCACGGACCAAGGGACCTACGAGGTGATGGACGGCCAGCAGCGAACCATCTCGTTTTGCCAGTACGTCAACGGTGACTTCTCCGTCCCGGTCGATGACCATCCGATGGCGTTCCACAACCTGCCGAAGACGCTGCAGGACCAGATCCTCGACTACACGCTCATGGTCTACTTCTGCTCCGGTGCCGATAAGGAGAGGCTGGACTGGTTCCGCATCATCAACATCGCCGGGGAGCGCCTGACCGACCAGGAGCTACGCAACGCCGTCTACACGGGGCCGTGGCTCACCCACGCGAAGACGATGTTCTCCAAGACAAACTGCGCCGCCTACCTGCTCGCCAACAAGTACGTGAGCGGCAAACCGATCCGCCAAGACTATCTGGAGACTGCCATCTCGTGGCTGTCCGACAGTCACATCGAGCAGTACATGTCGGCCCACCAGCACGATCCGAACGCCAACGAGCTGTGGTCGTACTTCCAGGCCGTCATCGATTGGGTGCAGCTGACGTTCACCAGGTACCGCAACGAGATGAAGGGCCTCGACTGGGGCAGCCTATACAACGAGTTCAAGGACGCCCTGTATGACACCACCAAGCTGGAGGACGAGATCAAAGCCTTGATGGTTGATGACGACGTCACTCGTAAGAAGGGCATCTACCCCTACGTCCTTACCCACGACGAGAGACACCTCAACATTCGCGCCTTCACCGCCAACCAGAAGCGCGAGGCGTACGAGCGGCAGAAGGGCATCTGCCCCGTATGTCTCAAACACTTCCCGATCGAGGGCATGGAGGCCGACCACATCACCCCATGGTCGATGGGTGGGAAAACGAACGCAGGCAACTGCCAGATGCTGTGCCTCCCGGACAACCGCCGCAAGGGCGCGATCTAGCGCGAAGGAGTACGGGTAGGCGGCGTTCGCTCGCCACCGACGAGGCCCGTGCTGCCGCCGAACGCGATCGCCCGCCCGCAGCCGTCCCCGGTGAACGTGCTGCGAGTTGTGCTGTCGTAGCGATGCGAGCGTCTCGCCACCTCCGCGCATGGCTTGCGCTGCGGACGACCAGCAGGAGCGCGAAGGCCGTGATCGCGGGCGACTGCTTTCACGTGATGGCGGTCGTAGGATGATCTTGCCTGAATCGGGTGGGGGCTATGTCACTCCGTCCGAGGAGGACATTTGTGGGAAAAGGCTTTAGGCGTGCGGTACGTCAGGTGCCGGTCGACGTCCCCACCGAAAGTAGCTCACGGAACCGAGGGCATTCAGACAGACCAGGCGCCAGAGCACCTTGCTCCCCCGCACCTGATCGGCCGGGCGACGCTGGATGTCGCGCTCCGATGCCGCCACCAGCGCAAGCGACACAGCGAAGAGCACAGCGATCCAGGCTTGCTTAGCGGGTGAGTATTCTCTGAATTGTTTCTTCGATCGTGACACGCCCATAGCTTACGGGCCAGCGCACCCGCGGCCTCAGCCGGCGTCGATCGCCACCGGCGTTCCCGGGCCGACGCGCGTGGACAGCCAGTCGATGCTGGCGCTCGCCAGGCGGATGCAGCCGTGCGATGCGGCCGTGCCGAGCGTTCCGCCGAGGTTCTCGCGCCCGTGGATGGCGATCTGGCCCGGGCCGCCTTCGAATTCCTGGAGCACGTTCGAGCGGGCGCTCAGCGCCAGCGCGAACGGGCCGCCGGGCTCGCCCGCCTGCATCCGCAGGCTCTCTTCGACGAAGAAGTCGCCGGTGGGCGTGGGGGTCGAGGGCTTGCCGACCACCGCCGGGAAGGCCTTCGCCAGGACGCCGTCGCTGTATGCCTTCACACGGCGGGCCGCCAGATCCACCACGATGCTCCACGCGGTCACCGACGGGCGGGTGCTCCGTTCTTCGATCCAGCCGCTCGCGCCGTTGGGGCGGCCCGGCAGCAGCACCCGCAGCCACCGCGCGCCGCCGGCGGCGAGCGAGCGCGCGAGCACCGGCAGCGTCGTCGGCTCGCCCGTGATCGGCCGGCTGGCCGCCACGAGCGCGACCCGCGGGGAGCCGGCTTCGGGCGCGCTGTGCGCGCTGTGTGCGTTCAGCAGGACCACCAGTTCCTGGGTCGCCTGCACGCGCGATCTGGCGGCGGCGCCGGCCGTCGCCGCGCCGGCTGTCGCCGGACCGCTGGCCAGGCCGGCCGTCGCGCCGGCGAGGCACGCGGTCGCAACGCCAAGCGCCAGGCGCCTGAGCCGCGGGACGCGTCGGGCGCTCATCCGGTGAAGCCGCCGTGATGGTGCGGCAGCGCCGGCCGCGCGCGCACGTGTCGGTGTTTGCGTTTGGCGGCCTTTTTCGGGGTTGACGTCGCCGGTTTCGTCGTGCCGCCGCCGGTGGTGGCTCCGCCGACGGTGCCGGTTCCGGCGCCCGTCGTTTCCGTGCCACCGCCACTGCCGCTTTCGCTGGAGGCGCAGTTGGACGTGGTGATGGTGTTCGTGTCCAGGTTGACCGCGCCGGTGCTCGCCAGCAGCCTGCCGTGAATCGTCGCGGCCGTGTTCGCGGTGATCGTCGCCAGGGCCATGATCGTGCCGACGAAGCTCGTGCCCGTTCCCAGGGTCGCCGAGGAGCCGACCTGCCAGAACACGTTGCAGGCCTGTGCGCCGTTGATGAGCTGGACGCTCGTGTTCGAGGCTGTGATCAGCGTGCTCCCGATCTGGAAGATGAACACGGCGTTGGGGTTGCCCTGCGCGTCGAGCGTCACCGATCCCGATGACAGCAGCAGCGAGCTGCTGGCGGTGCGCACGCCGGGCAGGAAGACCTGGCCGGCGAGGTCCGTTCCGGCCGAGCCGTTGCTCGGCCGACCGGCGGCGTCGTCGTAGGCGGTCGTGAGCGCGTTCTTGGCCCCGATCGCGACCGCGTCGTCGACGTGCGTCGCACCGAGCACATGCGGAGCGCCGGTCACCGATGAGCCGGGGCTCAGGCCCAGGTCGCCGAACATCGTCGTCGGACCGGTGTTGGTGACCGTCGAGCCGGCCAGCACCGAGAAGCTGGCCGCCGTTCCCAGGCCCACCGGTGCGGCGGCGCCCAGGGCGCTGCTCGCGAACAGCAGCGTGGACAGCGACGCGAGCAGGACGAGCGCCGCGCGAAGCGTGTTGGCGCATGCCCGGGCGCGACGAGCCCGGGCGCGACGAGTCCGGCTTGCTGCGAGGGAGTCGCCGCTGCGCGACTCGTGCGTTCGTGGGACGCCGCGGATCATGGGCGCCTCCTGACTGCGGCGGCGAGCGCCGCGATGGAAGGGGAATGGCTCCCCGGTCTCTTCGACCTGCTAGCTAACCCGACGGTTTTCCAGCCCAGCGTTAGTCGAGCGCGCCCGACTCGAACAAACGTCCAGACCGGACAGGTAGCGGACTACAGTTTCAGCTGCTCAAGACATTCGATTTATCTGTCGATTCAAGATAATCATGATGTTGGCAAGCTGATGAGGTCGCGGCGGTTCGTCCCGCCTGGCGACGCGCAAGACGCCGACGCGGCGCCGAAGGGCTCCGCGCCCGCCCCAGCCGGCGCGGGCCCCCGCAGACCTTCCGCACGTGCTCGCACGGCGTTGATAGGGGGGCTCGTCATCGTCCTGGGACTCGCCGCCTCGACGTTCGCGGCCGCCGAATGGCGTTCCAGCGCGCTGGAAGCCAACAGGAAGTCCTTCGAAGCGACGGCCACCGATCTGGGCAGCGCGCTGGAGGCGAAGCTGAGCGCGAACGTCGTGCTCACGCGCACGATACGGGCGCACGCTGCGTTGGAAACCCAGTACGACGAGACGCAGTTCCTCCAGTGGTACGCGGAACTGCAGCGGGGCGCCCCCTCTCCCCCCGACGTCGTCGCGACCTTCATACAGGTCGTGCCCGCATCCGGCCTGGCGGCGTTCCGGCGCCGGGTCGAGACCGACCCAGCGTTTCGCCGGCTGCTCGGCGCCAAGCTCCAGGTGATCCCGTCGGGCAGGCGCCCGTTCTACTGCCTGACCAGGGCGATCGTCGGCAGCGCCGCGGCGGCGAGCCTGTATCCCGGGCTGCTGGACTACTGCGCTCCGATCGCCCCCGGCATCGGCGGCCGCTCGCCCTACCCGGCGCTGGTGCGCACTGCGACGGACAGCGGGTCGCTGATCGTGATGCCACTGCTCGCGACCGGCAGCAGCCGCTCGCTGGTGGCGATCGGCGCCGCCGTGTACAGGCGCGGCGCGTCGATCGCCACGGTGTCCGCGCGTCGGGCGGCGCTGAGGGGCTTCATCGGCACGACGTTCGACAGCGCGACCACGATCGGGTCCGTGCTCACGGGCCGTCCAACGCTGACGCTGGCGCTCTACCACCGAAACCTCGGCGGTCCCCTGCAGCTGATCGGTCGCGCGGGAGCCAGCCCGAAGGGGCGCTCCCCCGGCTACTCCTCCCGCCGTGAGCTGGGAGAAGGATGGCTGCTCGAGACGACCGGCACCGCGGCCGCCTTCGCGTCGCCCGACTCGAGGGGCGTCGTCGCCCTGGGCCTCGGTCTGCTTGTCACGATGCTCGTGTTCGTGCTCTATCGCGTGCTGTCGGGCTCGCGCCGGCGCGCTTGGAGCCTGGTCGGAGAGAGGACCGGCGAGCTGGAGTACCTTGCGCTGCACGACCCGCTGACGGACCTCCCGAACAGGATCCTGGCGCTCGACCGCGCCGAGCAGATCCTCGGCCGGGCACGGCGTCTGGACGTACCGGTCACGGCGCTGTTCGTGGACATCGACGGCTTCAAGCAGATCAACGACCGTCACGGTCACCAGGCCGGTGACGAGGTCCTGCGTCAGGTCGCGGCGCGGCTCAAGGCCTCGCTGCGCGAGAACGACACGGTCGGTCGCCTCAGCGGCGACGAGTTCGTCATGCTGATCGACTCCGTCGGGCTCTACACCGCTCCGGAGCTCGTGGCCGAGCGGATCCTCGACGTGCTGCGCCAGCCGATCCACCTTTCCGGGGAGGATCGCGCGTCGATCTCCATAACCGCGAGCATCGGCATCGCGACCGGGCGCCCGGGCTCGGCCGAAGACCTCATGCAGGACGCCGATCTCGCGCTCTACAAGGCCAAGGCGATCGGCAGGAACGGCTACGTCAAGTTCGAGTCCGCGATGCAGACGGCTGCGCAGGACCGCATCCACCTGGAGATGGATCTCGCGAACGCGCTCGAGCTGCGCCAGCTCTTCCTGGTCTACCAGCCGATGCTCGACCTCCAGAGCGAGCGGGTCGTGGGCGTCGAGGCGCTGCTGCGCTGGCGCCACCCCGTGAGCGGCGTGATCCCGCCCGACGTGTTCATCCCGATCGCCGAGGCCAACGGCCTGATCGTGCCGATCGGACGCTGGGTGCTCGATGAGGCCTGCGGGCAGGGCGCGGCCTGGCGCGACAGGGGATATCCGCTGAACATCTCCGTCAACGCCTCCGCCCGCCAGCTCGAACGCCCCGAGTTCGTCGAGGAGGTTCGCGCGGCGCTGCACGACAGCGGCCTGCAGGCGGCGAGCCTGACGATCGAGATCACCGAGACGGTGCTGATGCGCAAGCCCGACCAGACCGCCCGGCTCCTGGGCGAGCTGAAGGCGCTCGGCGTGCGCATCGCGGTCGACGACTTCGGGACGGGGTACAGCTCGCTCGCCTATCTGCGCCAGTTCCCGGTCGACTCGCTCAAGATCGATCGGACGTTCATCACCGGCCTGTCGCTCTCGCGCGAGGCGCACGCGCTCACGCACACCCTCATCCAACTCGGCAAGGCGCTCGGCCTGCAGACGCTCGCCGAGGGCGTCGAGCAGCACAGCCAGGTGCTGGAGCTGCAGCGCGAGGGATGCGACATGGCGCAGGGATTCCTGTTCGCCCGACCGCTTGCCCCCGATGTCGTCGAAGCCTTCCTGCGCGACCGCCACGGGCTGGCCGGCACGTTCGCCGACGACCCGTCGCTGCTGGCCGGCCGGCCGTAGCCGGCCGCTTGGGCCTTCGCGCTTGGTCGGACGTTAGCCGAGCCCCGGTCGGCCGGCTTCAGAGGAGCCAGCGCAGCGACGAAGACGTGGTGTGCCCAAGAGACGCTCTCTCGCCGAGGCCGCGCGTCGCTCCGCCGCCCGGCGCCACCCGGACTCCAGGCGCGCTCATGGAGCGTTCCGCGAGCCGTTGGTCGGCGCCCTCGCCGGCCTGACGTTGCTCGGGGCGGGCCTGGCGGCGGTAGCCGGTGGCAGGAGCGCCTCTGGCGACGCGCGCTCTGCCGCCCGCACGGCATCGTCGCCAACGGCCCCAAGGCGCGCGACTGAGGGCATCGCCGCGGCGGCACCGGCGATTCTCATCCTGCGGGCGCACGAGCGTGCGCGACCGACTCGAAGGCGCCGCAAGGTCGCCGCAACGTCTCCCGCGGTCGCCGCCCAGCCTCGCAGCGAG
>JBKQHH010000202.1:0-5473 GCA_052148875.1 Solirubrobacteraceae bacterium | reverse complement strand
GTCCGTGACGTCGAGCCGGGCGAGATGGTGACGCTCGGCGAGGATGGCCTGCAGAGCCGGATGGTCTCCCCGGGCGGCAGGCGCGCGTTCTGCGTCTTCGAGTACATCTACTTCGCCCGCCCGGACTCGCGCATGAACGACACCGTGCTCCAGGTGGCGCGCGGGCGCATGGGCGAGATCCTCTGGCGCGAGGCGCCCGTCGAGGCGGACCTGGTGATCGCGGTGCCGGACTCCGGCAACCCGGCGGCCAGGGGTCTGGCGCGGGCCGCGGGCCTGCCCCAGGACGACGGCTTCGTCAAGAACCGCTACGTCGCCCGCACCTTCATCCAGCCCGGCCAGGAGCTGCGCAAGCACGGGCTGCGGCTCAAGTTCAACCCCCTGCCCGAGGTGATCGCCGGCAAGCGCCTGGTCGTCGTCGACGACTCGATCGTGCGCGGCAACACCACCCGCCAGATCGTGCAGATGCTGCGCGACGCCGGCGCCGCCGAGATCCACATGCGCATCTCCGCGCCGCCCATCAAGCATCCCTGCCACTACGGCATCGACATGTCCACGCGCGAGGAGATGATCGCGCACGGGCGCACCACCGCCGAGGTCGCCGCCGAGCTCGGCTGCGACTCGCTGCACTACCTGTCGCTCGAGGGCGTCTACGAGGCGGTCCGCGCGACGCGGGCGACCCACTGCGACGCGTGCTTCACCGGCGAGTACCCGCTCGCCGGCACGGACGAGGCGGGCGGCAAGTACTCGCTCGAGGACGGTGGCGAGGCCACCCTCCCGCTCGTGCGCGCCTGATCTCTGCCTCTAGCCGAGGTGATCCTCGCGGGCCCCCGCCGCGTCGCTGTAGCGGTTGTTGTACGGCCGGTGGACGATCAGCTCGCCGGGGCGCTCGGAGCCAAGCGCGTAGCCGAGCGCTGCGACGACGAGCAGGGTGACGAAGATGGATGTGAGCATGGGCCTGTCCTGTGGATCGCGGTACGAGGCCTCTCCGCCCTGTCTGCCCATTGAAGGCCATCGCGCGGGCATGCTCTGTGAGGTTGCGCACATGTGGAGGGAGAGGCGCGGCTCGGCCAACCCTCCTAGAGGGAAGCACGCTTGAGCAGCGCGGCGGCGGACACCCCGAGCGCACCCGCGATCTTGACGATCGTGTCCAGGCTCACGTTGAACTCGCCTCGCTCGATCGCGCCGTAGTAGCTCCGATCCAGTCCCGCACGTCCGGCGAAGGCTTCCTGTGGGAGCCCTCGTTCTGTGCGCATGGACCTGATCGCGGCGCCGAATGCCACGCTGGCAGCGGATTTTCTGGTAGGCATGAGATGGCGATTTGCAGGGGAAAAGCTCAGGGTCTGCGGCGTATTTCTCCACCGCTTATGATTCCCAGCCGTGCTGACTGTTGTCTGCAAGGTTACGCCCTCTGTCGACGGAAGAGCCGACGGCCGTGCTCGTCTTTGAAGTCCTCGCCCTGGTGCTGGCGCTGCCGGAGGCGATGATCGCGCTGCGCGAGCTCTGGGCGCGCCGCGGTGTCGCCGGCCACGCCTCGCGCTCGAGGACCGAGCTCGAAATCAGCGGCCGCCTTCGGGTCTGCCTCCGGGTCCGTCGTAGCTGACTCGACGTCCCAGCCTGGCCTGGCCTCCGTGGGGCGGAGCCACCGGTCCGAATCGGCGCGCTGCGAGTGGCGCAGGCGCCAAGCTATCGTCAACGGCGCGTGAGCGGCCCATTTCCAATCGCCGTGTTGGTGTCAGGAGCCGGCACCAACCTGCAGGCACTGTTGGACACCGTGCATGGACACGAGGCTGAGGTGGTGGCGGTCGCCTCGAGCATCGCGGGGGCGCCCGCGCTGGCGCGCGCCGAGGGTGCAGGCGTGCCGACAGCGGTGTTCGCCCGCACGGGGTACGCCGATCGACGCACGCGCGATGAGGCGCTGGCCGACTGGCTGCTCGAGCGCGGCGCCCGACTCGTGGTGCTGGCGGGCTACATGGAGCTGCTCGGCGAGCCGTTCCTCGCGCGCTTCCCCGGGGCCGTCATCAACGTGCACCCGTCGCTGCTGCCGGCGTTTCCAGGGCTAGCCGCCGTCGAGCAGGCGCTCACCTACGGGGTCAAGGTGTTCGGCGTGACCGTGCACTTCGTCGACGCCGGCGTGGACTCCGGGCCGGTGATCCTCCAGCGCGCCGTCGAGCTGCCCGACGCGCGCGAGCCGGACGAGGTCCTAGCGGCGCTGCGCCCGCTCGAGCACGAGCTGCTGCCGCGCGCGGTCGCGCTGTTCGCGCGCGGCGCGCTGCGCGCCGACCCCGAGAACCCGCGCAGGACGCTCGTCGATCGCGAGGCGATCCGGGCCGGCGAGGCGACGGGCGAGGCGATCCGCGCGGGTGAGGGATAGGCTGGTGTCGTGGCCCTCGAAGGTGACCTCATGACCGATCGCGCGTCCGGAGTGCAGCGCGCGGCGCCGGGCGAGGTGCGCGTGCGCAGGGCGCTGCTGTCGGTCTCCGACAAGAGCGGCATCGTCGAGCTCGCGCAGGGACTGGCGGAGCTCGGCGTCGAGCTGGTGTCCACCGGCGGCACCGCGCGCGAGCTCGCCGGCGCTGGCGTGGCGGTGCGCGCGATCGAGGACTTCACGGGCTTTCCGGAGATGATGGACGGGCGCGTGAAGACGCTGCACCCGCGGCTGTACGCGGGCCTCTTGGCGCGTCGCGACGAGGACGGTCACCTGCGCGCGGCGGCCGAGCAGCAGATCGAGCAGGTGGACCTCGTGTGCGTGAACCTGTACCCGTTCGAGCGGACCGTCGCGCGCGGCGACGCCTCCGAGGAGGAGGTGATCGAGAACATCGACATCGGCGGCCCGACGATGATCAGGGCAGCCGCCAAGAACAGCGCGTTCGCCGCCGTGGTGGTGGACCCGGCCGACTACGAGCGCGTGCTCGGCGAGCTGCGCGAGTCCGACGGCCGCCTGTCGCTGCAGACGCGCAAACAGCTCGCGGGCAAGGCGTTCGCGTGCACCGCGCGCTACGACGCGGCGATCTCGACGTGGTTCGCGTCGCGCGCCGGCGAGGGCTTCCCGTCGAGCTGGCGCGAGTCCTACGAGAAGGTCAGCGACCTGCGCTACGGCGAGAACCCGCACCAGCGGGCCGCCTTCTACGCGCGCGTGGGCTCGCCCACGCACCTGCTCGCCGGCGTGGAGCAGCTGCACGGCAAGGAGCTGTCGTTCAACAACCTGCTCGACCTCAGCTCCGCGCGCGAGCTGGTGGAGGAGTTCGTCGAGCCGGCGTGCGCGGTCGTCAAGCACAACAACCCGTGCGGCTGCGCCATCGGCGACAGCGGCCGGGAGGCGTACGAGCGCGCCTTCGCCTGCGACCCGCAGAGCGCCTACGGCGGCGTGATCGCGGTCAACCGCCCCGTCGACCTGGCGTTCGCGGAAGAGCTCGGCAAGCAGTTCATAGAGGTGCTGCTCGCGCCCGGCTACGACGCCGCCGCGCTGGAGGCGCTGCAGGTGAAGAAGAACGTGCGCCTGCTCGAGCTCGGCGACTGGCCGGCGCCGCTGCGGGAGGTCGAATCCAAGCCGGTGATCGGCGGCCAGCTGGTGCAGACACACGACGTCGTCTCCGAGACGCGCGAGCAGATGAACGCGGTGAGCGCCCGCCAGCCGAGCGAGTCGGAGTGGCGCGACATGCTGTTCGCGTGGACCGTCTGCCGCCACGTGCGCTCCAACGCGATCGTCATCGCCGCCGGCGGCGCCACCATCGGCATCGGCGCGGGACAGATGAGCCGCGTGGACGCCGTGCGGATCGCGATCGAGAAGGCACAGGCGTTCCGGCCGGAGCAGCTGGCCGGCGCGGCGCTGGCGTCGGACGCGTTCTTCCCGTTCGCAGACGGCCCGCAGCTGGCGCTGGACGCGGGTGTCAGCGCGGTCATCCAGCCGGGGGGCTCGGTGCGCGACGAGGAAGTGGTCGCCGCCGTGGACGCCGCGGGGGCGGCGATGGTGGCGACGGGCGTGCGGCACTTCAGGCACTGAGCTGTCCTGCGAGGAGCGGGCGATCGTGCTGGCTGGTGACATGCTGCGCCTCTACGAACTGGTCGCGGGTCTACGTGGCGACCCCAAGAATCCCGGGGCGGTTCAGACTGCCGTTATCCTCCCGATATGCTGACCGTTTGCCCGACGCTCGTGGTATCGGGGTTGGCTTGCGTCATCGGAGCGCTCTGCGCACGCCAATGGGGACCACCGAACGGCGACCTCTTCGGCCTTGACGTCGCAGGGATCGTGCTCATCGTGAGTGGCGTCATGGGCCCAGTCCTGGCAGATAAGCTTGGTGAGATGTCTATTCGTTCGCACCACACGAAGTTCGTTCTAGCCGTTGTCGCGGTGGCTGCAGCTGTGTTGGCGAGCGAGAGATTCGGAACGCCAGCACATCTGCCGGGGATCGCTCTGGGTTGGCCACTCCTTCTCCATCTTGAGCGAGGATCGGCGCTGGTCGCCGCCATCGGGATCATCGGACTGGTGCTATGGCGCGGCGCGCATAACGAATGGCCAGAAAGCATCGGAAACTTCTTGAAATACGCACCTAAGGCGGCCGTTCAAGAGACAGCCGAAGCGTTCGCCGAACAAGAGGAGCGCTTTGCGATACTCGAAGAACTCCTTGGCGGTTCACGACCCGGCGAGCCGTAATCCGCGATATCCTGATGCCATGAAGCTCAAGCCGATAGGAGATCGTCTCATCGTGCGAATCATGGACGATGAGGACTCGACACCAAGCGGCGTCGTGCTTCCTGGGACCGCCAAGGAGAAGCCCCAGAGGGGCAAGGTTCTCGCTGCTGGCCACGGCAAGCTGGACGAGAGCGGCAAGCGCGTGCCATTGGATGTCAAGGAGGGGGATGAGGTTCTCTACAGCAAGGACGGCGGCACCGAGATCAAGGTCGACGGTGAGGAACTGCTCGTACTGCGCGAGTCCGACATCCTGACCAAGCATTCCGCACCGTATGACGTGAGCGCTAGGGCCACAGGACTGGCGGATGACGCGAAGTCCGAGCGCCTCAGTGAATTGAGGGACGGCGTTCAGACGCGTATCACGCAGCTCCGTCAGTTCGCGAAGTGATCGCGATCGTTTGCACCCGTTGACCGGGCCGCATCTTGGCCTGCCTTGAGGCAGCTTCGTGCCACGGAAGATCAGGGCCGGCAGCCGTCAAACGGCACCCCTCGCCTGGTGGCTTACCCGCCTCGCGCTCTACACCAGGCTCAACATGTGCGCCCGCACGACCGGGAGGGACTCAAACACAGGGTCGTGCAGCTCTCCGGTGAGATCGACATCTCGCGAGCTGCTATCGCTGAAGCCGATCTTCGGCCGGTGGTGCCCGAGCACCTGTGCGGACCGGACGTGACCCTCACGAAACCGGGGGGTGCCGCGCTTCGCACGGTTCCAATCTGTTGCGAGCTGATGTTGTGTCCAGCCGGCGCATGCGCCGGCTGGCGGGCCGCACATGTGGGGCCCGG
>JBKQHH010000201.1:0-12680 GCA_052148875.1 Solirubrobacteraceae bacterium | reverse complement strand
GCGCGTGCACGGTGCTGCTCGCGTGGCGCTCGCTGGCGGCGCGCGAAGCGGCGCACGGCGAGTTCCACGCGCTGCTGCTGACGTCCGTCGGCGGGATGTCGGTGCTGGCGAGCGCCCAGAACACGGTCGCGCTGTTCGTCGGCCTGGAGCTCCTGTCGATCCCGCTGTACGTGCTGTGCGCGACGGAACTGCGGCGCGAGCACTCGCTGGAGTCGGGCCTGAAGTACCTGATCGTCGGCTCGGTCGGCTCGGCGACGCTGCTGTACGGCCTGGCGCTGATCTACGGCGCGACCGGCTCGACGGACTTCTCTGCGATCGCGAGCGCGCTGTCGAGCGGCAGCCTGGCGACGGACCCGCTGACGCTGACGGGGATCGCGCTGTGCGTGGCGGGCCTGTGCTTCAAGGCGTCGGTGGCGCCGTTCCACCAGTGGACGCCGGACGTGTACGAGGGCGCGCCGACGCCGGTGACGGCGTTCATGGCGGTCACCACGAAGGTCGCGGCGCTGGGCGTGTTCCTGCGCTTCTTCGACGTCGCGCTGATCGGCGCGCAGGGCAGCTGGGCCCCGGCGCTGGCGGTGCTCGCGACGATCACGATCCTCGTCGGCAACGTGGGCGCGCTCGGGCAGTCCTCGCTGAAGCGCATGCTCGCGTACTCCTCGGTCGGGCAGGCCGGCTACATGCTCGCGGGCATCGTCGTCGCCACCAAGCTGGGCGTCGCCGCGACGGTGTTCTACCTGGCGGTGTACCTGCTCATGAACATGGCCTCGTTCGCGGTGATCGTCGCGCGCGAGCGCGAAACCGGCCTCGGCGACTCGCTCGACGCGGTGGCCGGCCTCGGTCGCGAGCGCCCGTGGCTGGCGTGGCCGATGACGATCTCGATGCTGGCGCTCGCCGGCATCCCCGCGACGGCGGGCTTCATCGGCAAGTTCTACCTGATCGACGCGGCCGTCTCCGGCGGCTACACGTGGCTGGGCGTGGCGATCGTGATCGGCTCGATGATCTCGCTCGGCTACTACCTGCCGGTGGTGGCGGCGATGTGGATGCGCGAGGCGCCGGGCGGCGAGCACCGCGCCGGCCGCGCCCCGACCCCCGCGGGCGCCCCGCTGCCGGCGCTGGCGGGCGGATCGCCGGAGCTCGACGCCGAGGGCGGGCTGGCGCCCGCCGACGGCAACGCCGGGGCCCCTGGGCCGCCAACTGCCGGCCTGCAGCCGGAGGTCGTCCTCGTGGCGGTGCTCGCCGGCGCGGCGACGATCTTCCTCGGCATCATCCCCCAGCCGCTGTTCGACCTGGTGCACCAGGCGGGCGGGGCGCTGGGGCTTTTCTGAGGCGGGCGCGAGCGCTCGCTCTCTCGTCGGCCAGCGCCAACGCTCAGCGTTCGAGTGCACGTGCGACGTCGGCCAGGCGTCGCCACAGACGATGGTCATCGAGATCGTGGAAGCCGAAGTGGCGGTAGAAGTCGCCGGCCTCCGGTGACAGGGCATCGACGACGACGGCCCGCGCTCCAAACTCGCGGCCACCGCGCACGCACCGGGCAAGCGCGTCTAGGAGCAGGTCGCCTCCGAGCGACCGTCCGTGCTCGGAGCGCTCGAGCGCGAGACGGGCAAGCAACACGACTGGGACCGGATCGGGCATGCCACGCCGCAGGCGCGAGGGAGCCCGCTCATGCTCTACGGCGCTCATCGCCAGCGCGTAGAAGCCCACGACTCGCTCGTCGCGGCAAAGCACGTACGTGGCGGCCGTGCCGCTGGCGGCGGCGACTCGCGCCGACCGGCGCAGCCACAGGTCCAGTGCCTCAACCCCGCAGTCGAAGTCATCGAGCTGGTGCGAGTCGGTGAGCGCTTCGACGGCGCGTAGCGCACCGGTGCTCAACGCGCCGGAATCTGGCTCTGTTTGCGGGCGTAGCGACGTAGCGTCGGCATCTCTTCGACGGGCGCGTCGAGCGCCTCGACGAAGCGTCGGAACGCCTCGTCGCCTACCTCTATGCGCTGCGCTCGCTCGAGCACCTGCTCGGCACGCTCGGTGGCGACGGACAGCACGAAGCCGGTGAGCGTCTCGCCGCTCAGGTCAGCGGCAGCCCTGAGCACGCGCTCCTGATGCTCGCTCACCCTCATGTTGATGCGCGCTCGACGCGCCGAGTCGACTGATCCCATGACGACCATTGTACAGCTTGAGTATGTACAGCGCAAGGCCTCGGGATCGTCCGCGGGAGCCGTCAACCCACACTGATCCCTCGCTCTGCGGGAGATCGACGGTGAGGCTATCGCGCTGCTCGCCGGGGCTTCTTGTTCGTCCGTGTGGTCTTCGGGCTGTTGGGTGTCTTGGTAGGCACGGAGCTCTCGCGGGTCCGTCGACGCCTCATTGTGGCCGCGCTGCCGACGCTGAGTGCGACGGTCTCCTCGGGGAACGCGGCCCTGACCTCTAGGTGTCCGCCGAGGGCCTCGATGTAGCGGCTCAGGGTGGATAGCCGTACGTCGGCCTCTCCGCGCTCGATCTGGGAGACGTTCTCCTGCGTGACGTCGAGGCGGTCGGCGACGATGGCCTGTGTGAGGTCGAGCTTGCGCCGCAGCTCGCCGAGCATCGCCGTCTTGTGCTCCTCCACCTTTGCGCGGCGTGCGGGGTCGGCATCGATCTGCTTGCGCAGCTCATCGAATCCTTTGCGGTTCTTAGTCGTCTTGGTGGCAGTCATGGGGTCGCTCCTTCATCGCGAAGTGCTTGGAGATGCTCGTCGTAAAGGGCGTCGGCGGCCGGGATCGCCTCGGCGTACCAGCTGCTCCAGCGGCGGCTCTTGTCTCCACCCATGAGCAGGATCGCCATGCGCCGTGGGTCGAAGGCGAAGAGCACGCGCATATGCCCGCCGTGGGGACGCAGCTCCTTCATATTCGGATGGCGCGAGCCTTTGAGGGTATCCACCAGCGGGCGCCCAAGAGCAGGACCGCTCTGCTCCAGCAGCTCGACGGCGGCGGCGACTCGCTCCTGCTCGTCGGCGTTGAGATCGTCCCACCAGGAACCAAACGTGTCGGTGTACTCGACTCCCCACACTGAGCAAGTATAAGCTAAAGCCTGTAGAAGTCAAGGCTTATGTCTCCTGGCAAGGCTCTGCGACACGGGCAGCCACAGGATGGACAAGTCCGCGACGAGCGGGGTCGGCACGGCGTCAAGGGCCCGGGACGGAATAGGGCTACAACGTCCGGTGCAGTCGCTTAATCGCGTCAGTCATCTCTTGTGCCCAATACCGTCCAGTTAGGACGATCAGAGGGCTCTACAGCTGCGCTGACGGTCCAACCTCGACGACCTCCAGCCCGAGCACGTGCTGAAACCCCGTGTCGCGGGTTGCGAGGGCGAACCCGTGCTGCTTGCACAGCGCGGCGATCCAGATGTCGTTCTGCTGAATGGCGATCCCGGCCTTCCGGAGCAGGCTGGCGATCTCGCCGAACACGCGCGTGGTCTGCTCGTTGAGCTGGAGGATCTGCACGCGCGGAGTCGCGAGAAAGCGTTCGAGCGTCTCGGTGTTCTGGCGCAGCTTCGATCCGTTCATGAATCCGAACCGCAGCTCGCCCAGGACGATGATCGGCAGTCCGATCGCCTCCGCGCGACGCATGCTCTCGGCCACGCCGGGATCGCCGTCGCCGAGCGCCCTGTAGGCGTTGGTGTCCAGAGCGAGCTTCACTCAGGCTCGGTCGGCAGCGCATCGAGCCAAGCCTGCGCGTCTCGATCGTCACCGCCGCTCGGTGCGCCGCCGACGAACCAGTCCAAGTCGTCGTGGACGATGGCCGACGACGGCAGCTTTGCCTGCTCGAGCGTCTCGAGCACCAGCGCGTTGAGCGTCTTCCCGGTCGTTTGCGCCTCGCGACGCAGCTCCGCATCGAGGTCGGGGGGTATGCCACGCACGGTGTATTGAATGCTGTTCATGCCTACAGTATAGGCAGATATTGCAGGCAGAGGGTTGGGTCCGCTCCTGGGCACCGGCCGCCACCGGTGGCCTCGCCCGGGATTCCTGTCAGCCGGCGCGCTCAGCGCGCTCGCGCATCAGCTTCTTATAGGCGTCACCCAGGCGGTAGCTGCGCTCGAAGTCCTCCGGCTCGACGTCCTCGACGAAGTTGAGGATCTGGCGGCCGAGATCATCGAGCGACGTCGCTCCTGAGGGCTCAGGGTCCCAGCTGGAGAGGCGACGAAGGCCAAGCAGCTGGCAAGCGCCGAGCAGGACGGACTCGAGGAAGACGAGTCGGCGCCTCGCGACTGGAAGGAGTCCCTAGCAGAGCTGGTGGCTGTAACGTGATGTGGGCATGAGTGCTGAGCCGACCCATATGGACCTTGAGCGCCTGCGCGGTCGACGCCAGGAGATCCTGGGCTGCGCAGCGAGCTACGGCGCCCGCAACGTTCGAGTGTTCGGCTCGGCGGCCAGAGGCGACGCTAACGCAACCAGCGACGTTGACCTCCTTGTCGAGATGGAACCCGGACGGAGTCTGCTCGATCTCGTGGGCCTGTGGCAGGACCTCGAAGACCTGCTTAGCACGCACGTCGACGTGCTCAGCGAGGGTGGCGTCAGCCCGCACCTCCGCGAGCGCATCTACGCCGAGGCCGTCCCGTTGTGAAAGACGAGCGTGTCTACCTGCTCCACGCGCTCGAAGCCATCGACGCGATCGCGAGCTACACGACCGACGGGCGTGATGCATTCTTCGCGGACGGCAAGACGCAGGACGCGGTCATCCGCAACATCGAGATCATCGGCCAGGCCGTCAAGGGAATCTCCGACGAGACGCGGACGCTTGAGCCGGCAGTCCCATGGCGACAGATCGCGGGCATGCGCGACAAGCTCATCCACGACTACTTCGGCGTCGACCTGAACCTCGTATGGGATGTCGTCGAGCGCCAACTGCCGGTACTGCGCCCTCAGCTTGAGAAGCTGGGCCGGCGCCTGGTGGATGACGCGGGCTCCGAGTCCTGAAGGGTCGAGGCACGCATCCAGCGCGCCACCCAGGAGTACGTCCCCCTACAACCGCCCCGACGCCTCGGCCGCCGCTTCGGCCTCCTGCAGCTGGCGCTCGACGAGGTCCAGCCCCGCCGTCCAGAAGCCCGGGTCGGCGAGATCCACCCCGACGATGCTGCCGAGCTCCTCAGGCGCGCGCGAGCCGCCGGCGGCGAGCATCTCCAGGTAGCGCGGCACGAGCTCGGGGCCGGTCTGCTCGTAGCGCTCGTACACCGACAGCGCGAGCAGCTGCCCGTAGGCGTACGCGTACACGTAGCCGGGGCTGCCGATGAAGTGCGGTATGTAGGACCACCAGCTGCGGTAGCCGTCGGTCAGCTCGATCGAGTCGCCGAACATCTCCGTCTGACTCTCCGCCCACAGCTCGCCCAGGCGCTCGACCGACAGCTCTCCCTGCTCGCGCCGGTTCGTGTGGACGAGGTCCTCGAAGCGGTTCATCGCCACCTGGCGGAAGACCGTGGCGATCGTGTCCTCGAGGTTCTCCGCCAGCAGCGCCAGGCGCGAGGCGGGCGTGGTGTCCTCCTCGAGCAGGCGCCCGAAGACGATCGTCTCGGCGAACACCGACGCGGTCTCGGCGAGCGTCAGCGGCGTGCTCTGATGGAAGACGCCCTGGCGGGCGGCGAGCGCGAAGTGCACGCCGTGGCCGAGCTCGTGCGCGAGCGTCAGCACGTCGCGCCGGCGGGCGGTGTAGTTGAGCAGCACGTACGGGAACACCGACGGCACCGCCGCCGCGCAGAACGCGCCGCCGCGCTTGCCCGGGCGCACCGGCGCGTCGATCCGGCGCTCGTCGAAGAAGCGCTTGGCGAGCGCGCCGAGCTCGGGGGAGAACGACGAGTAGCAGTCGAGCACGATCTCCCGCGCCTCCGCGAACGGGAAGCTGACCTCGTCCTCGGTGACCGCCGCCATGCGGTCGTAGTCGGCCAGGCGCTCGACGCCCAGCAGCCGCGCCTTCAGCCGGTACCAGCGGCGGGGGATCTCATAGCGTCCGCGGACCGCCTCGATCAGCGCCCGCACGGACTCGTCGCTGGCCTCGTTGGCGAGGTTGCGCGCCGCCAGCCAGTGCGGGTAGCTGCGCAGGCGGTCGTCGGTGGCCTTGTCCGCGAGCAGCGTGTTGAACAGGTACGCGCGCGTGCGCAGCCCCGGCGCCAGCGCCGCGGTGACGGCCTCGGCGGTCGTGCGCCGGACCTCCGGGTCGGGGAGCGCGAGGCGGCTGAGCGCCACGTCCAGCGCGACCTGCTCGCCCGCGCCGGCTCCCGCCGTACCCGGGAGGGTGACCTCGATCGCCGAGGTGAGCTCCTCGAACAGCCGCGTCCACGCGCCTGCGCCGGTGAGCGACTTCTCGGCGAGGATCTTCTCCTCGGGCTCGCTCAGCAGGTGCTCGCGGTAGCGGCGCACGTTGCGCAGGTGATGTGCGCAGAACTCCAGGCCATCGCCCGCCAGCAGCTCCTCGGCGCGCTCGTCGCCCAGCGCCGCCCACTCGAGCTCGAAGAACAGCAGCGTCGTCTGGATCGCGGTCTCCTGCTCCTGCACCTTCTGCAGCAGCGCGCCGTTGGCGGGGTCGGCGGTGTCGGTGGAGAAGCGCAGCGCCGCGTAGTAGCCGGCGCGGGCGACGAGCTCGTGGATGACGGCCAGCTCGCTCATCGCCTCGCGCAGGCCGGCGCTGTCGAGCTCGCCGAGCTTGCCCGCGTGGCGTGCGGCGAAAGCCTGCGAGCGCGCGAGCGCGTCGCTCAGCCGCCGCTCGACGCCGTCCTGGCCCTGGCCGTCGACGAGCGGCTCGAGGTCCCACGCGGTCGCCTGCAGCTCGGGGTCGGTCGGCTCGGCGGGTGCTGTGGCGGCCATCGCAGGCAGCTTAGCTGCCGGTCCGCGGCGTGCGGCCCCGCGGCGCCTCCGGGTCCCGGCGCGCCGTCACTCGCTGGCGAGCGCCGCCAGCACGTCGAGGCGGGCGGCGCGCCGCGCCGGCAGCTGCGCGGCGAGCAGGCCGGCGAGCGCGGCGGCGATCAGCACCAGCACCAGCGTGCCGACGGGGATCGACAGTTCGTAGCCGGAGCCCGACAGGGCGAGCTCGGTGACGAGGATCGCCCCCACGACCCCGATCGCCAGGCCGAGGATGCCGCCGATCATCGCCGTGATCAGCGACTCGTAGCGGATCATCTGGCGGATCTGGCTGCGCGAGGTGCCGATCGCCCGCATCATGCCCAGCTCGCGGGTGCGCTCGTAGATCGACAGGATCAGCGTGTTGACGATCCCGAACAGCGACACGATCACCGACAGCGCGAGCAGCACGTACACGAGCAGCAGGAACTTGTTGACTTTGCTGCTCACTTCGTGCGTGTATTCCGCCGCGGTCTGCGAATGGGCCTGCGGGAAGTTGGCTCGCAGCAGCGAGTTGATGCCGTGTCGCACTTCGGCGCCGTTCGCGCCCGGTGCGTAGGAGACGAAGTCCACTCCGTCTTCGCGCTGCCCGAACGCCGAGCTCGCCAGCGAGCGCAACACGGTGAGGTTGGAGAGCAGGCCGAGCACTTCTTCCTTCACGATGCCCGTCACCGTCAGCGTGACCTCGTGGCCGGAGGCCGTCAGCACCGACAGCCGCTGCCCCACGTGCAGATCGTGGGCGCTCGCGAACTTCTTCGTGACCACGGTGTCGTCCGGTCCGAGCGACGTCAGTGTCGCCGGGGAGCCGTGCTCCCATTCGGTCTTGTACATCTTCACGAACGATTCCGGTTCGATCGCCGTCACGGTGCTCTTTTCGGCGATCACCGGCGCCCCCGCCGCAGCGAGGTTCCGCACCCTGCCCTTCGTGAAGGCGACCGCCGTGACCACGCCGACGCCGTGGACCGTCCGGACCGCCGGCGCGATCGCGGAGGGGATGCCCTGTTCGGCCTGGGTGTTCTGGACGATCAGGCTGCCCGCGAAGGAGCGGCTGACGGCGTGGTCGATCGTCGTCTTGGTGCCCGCGGCGAGCACCGAGATGAAGGCCACGAGCCCGAGCCCGACGGTCAGAGCGAGCGCGGTGACGAGCGTGCGGCCGGGCTGGCGCACCGAGTTCTCGCGCGCGAGGCGCGCGGTGATCCCGCGCCAGCTCACGAGCCAGCCGACGGCGCCGGCGAGGGCGGGCACGACGCGGTAATGACGACGCCCGGGCCCGCGCGCGAGGCGCACCACCTGCACCATCACATAGACGGCGAAGACCACGAACAGGATCGACGCGACGCCCGCGCCGAGCAGCAGCCCGAGGAGGGCGAACACGACCGCGAGGACGCCGGCGCGGGCGAACAGCACGGACTCGGTCAGCTCGCGTGGCGGGATCTCGACGCCCTCGCGCATCGCCGCGATCGGCGGCACGCGCGTCGCGCGCAGCGCCGGGAAGAAACCCGCCGCCACGGTCACGACGACGCCCACGCCGAGCGAGACGATCACGGTGCGCGTCTCCAGGACCGTGCCGTTGTCGGGAAGGTCCGCGCCGAAGGCCTTGAACAGCCCGTCCAGCGCCGGTGCCAGGCCGATCCCTGCGAACAGGCCGATCACCGCACCGACGATGCCCAGCAGCAGGCCTTCCTCGACCACCGCGCGCATGATCTGCCCGCGCGAGGCGCCGAGCGTGCGCAGCAGACCGAACTCGCGCGTGCGCTGGGCGACGGTGATCGAGAAGGTGTTGAAGATGATGAATGCGCCGACGAAGAGAGCTACGTACGCGAAGATCAGCAGGAAGGTGCGCAGGAAGCCGAGCTGTTCTTCGAGTTCGGAGGTCTGATTGGCGGCTTCCTGTGCCCCGGTTCGCACCGTCAACGTCGCGGGCAGCGCCGCGCGGACACGTGAGGCGAGTTCCTGCGGCGAGACGCCGGGGCTGTTGGCGACGTTGATGCCGTCGTAGGCGCCAGGTTCGCCCGCGACGTACTGGGCCTGCTGCGCAACCAGGAGCACGACGCTCGCGCCGCCGAACGATTCGCTGCCGGCGAACCGTGCGATGCCGGAGATCGTGTAGCCCCGCGCCGGGGACCTGCCCGCGATCACGATCTGCTGGCCGAGCCGCAGATGCTCGCGGTTGGCGGTCGCCTGATCCACCGCGACCTCGTCTGCCGCGCGCGGCAGATGCCCCTTCGCAGCGGTGAACGCCTCGAAGCGCGGCGGCTGCACGGCGTTGACGAGCGCGGGCGCGCCGCCGCTAGTGAGCCGTTTGCCGCTCGTCGTGAGTATCGCGGCGCGGGTCGCGATGCTGCCCGAGGCCGCCGCCACGCCCGGCACCGCGCGCACGCGGGCGAGTGTCGCCGCGTTCAGCACAGAGACTTCCGAGCCGGTCCCTCGACCGAGCGTTTCCCTTTCGGTGACGACAACCGCCTTGTTCGCGTAGGCGGTGCCGAAGACTTCCGCGAAGGCGTGGTTGATCGTGTCGGTGAGGATGTACGTGCCGGCCATCAGCGCCACGCCGAGCGCGATCGCGATGCCTGTCAGCAGCACGCGCAGCTTGCGCTGCATGAAGCCGCGCAGCACCAGCGCGAGCATCAGCCCACGGCCTTCATCAGATCCAGCGCCTCATCGGCGCTCGCCGCGGGCCCGTCGTGCACGATCCTGCCGTCGGCGAGCAGCAGCAGCCGGTCGGCGAACGACGCGGCGTGCGCGTCGTGGGTGACCATGACGACCGTCTGGGAGAAGTCGTCGACCGCCTGGCGCAGCAGCCGCAGCACGTCGCCCGAGGATTTCGAGTCGAGGTTCCCGGACGGCTCGTCGGCGAACAGCACCGCCGGGCGCGAGATCAGCGCCCTGGCGACCGCCACGCGCTGCTGCTGGCCGCCGGACAGCTCGGCGGGGCGATGGCTGAGCCGGTCGCGGATGCCGACGGTGTCCACGAGCTGCTCGAACCACGCGCGGTCGACGTCGCGCCCGGCGATCGACAGCGGCAGCAGGATGTTCTCCTCGGCGTTGAGCACCGGCAGCAGGTTGAACGTCTGGAAGATGAAGCCGACCCGGTCGCGGCGCAGCTGCGTGAGCGCCCGATCGTCCAGCTCGGTCAGCTCGACGCCGGCGAGTCGCACCGTGCCCGACGTCGGCCTGTCGAGCCCCGCGAGCAGGTGCATGAGCGTCGACTTGCCCGACCCCGAGGGACCCATGATCGCGGCGAAGCGACCCGCGGGAAAGCCAACCGTGACCCCCGCGAGCGCGTCCACCGCGGCTTCGCCCTCGCCGTAGCGACGGCACAGATCCTGGGCTTCGACGATTGTCCGGTGGCCGTCCTCGGCGGCTGGGATGTCCACTGCCGAGGGAGTTTAGGAGGATGCCCGGAGCGCCGTTGCAGGACTGCCGGCGCGCTCGGTCTCGACGTCCGAGAGACGCCCTAGCATCGTCCGCCCCGATGCACCAGACCAGCCCGGATGTGTTCCTGCTCGCCCGCCCGTCGATCGACGTCGACGGCATGCGCGCCTATCTGCGCGACGTGGGCGGGGAGTCGTGGCTCGAGCGCCGGCTGGCCGAGGCCGACGGCGGGGCGGGTGGGCAACTCAATCACGGCGAGCTGATCGTCGAGTTCGGCGGGCGCGCCTGCTACCGCAGCTGGGAGCCCGGGCTCAACCCGAACGTGACGCGGGTGCGCACCGACCAGCGCGAGTACTTCGCCAACATCCTGCGCTCGGCCCACGGCAGCGTGCTCGAGCACGCCAACTACTCGTTCATGTTCCACAACGTCAGCCGTGTCTTCACCCATGAGATAATCAGGCATCGCGCCGGCTCGGCATTCAGCCAGGAGAGCCTGCGCTACGTGCGCCTGACCGACATCGGCTTTCGCGTCCCCCCCGCGCTGGAGCCGGTGCGCGAGCAGGTCCTGTCGATCGTCGAGCAACTCGAGGAGTTCCAGGTCAGCGCCGCAAAGGAGCTGGGGATCGACGAGGAGGGCGTGCCGTTCCACGTCAAGAAGGAGGTCACCTCGGCGCTGCGCCGGCTGGCCCCGATCGGCCTGAGCACGGACATCCTGTGGACGGCCAACGCGCGCACGCTGCGCCACGTGATCGAGATGCGCACCGCCGAGGGCGCCGAGGAGGAGCTGCGCCTCGTGTTCGACAAGGTCGCCCGGCTGATGCAGGCCGAGGCCCCCGGCCTCTTCCAGGACTTCACCCGTCAGGACGACGGCAGCTGGGTCCCAGAGCACCGCAAGGTCTAGCGGCTTCCGGCTTCCGGCGCTTTATCGGCCTTCGTCAATAAAGGCCGATAGACCAGACGTTACGCATCCATCGTGCGCGTGCGCCATGCGCCGAGCGCGCAGAAGACGACGATCCAGACGAGCGACACGATCACGGCTGTGGCCGTCGACATCGTCACGGTCGCCCCGCCGCGCGGGCCGTGGCCGTCGTTGAGGCTGATCGGGCTGAAGTGGGCGACCGCCTGGCTGAGGATCAGCTTGCGCGAGCTGCCGAGCGATTCGATGTTTTCGAGGATGCGACTCGCGATCAACTGCCAGCCGATGAGCACCGTCAGCGCGGCCGGCCGCGAGCCGACGAGCGAGGAGAAGCCGACGGCCACCACGCATACGATGCCGGTGGAGAACAGCGTGAACAGCAGGCCGTTGACCACCAGGGCGCCGCCCGGCGTGGGCGCCCCCGAGGCCAGCGCGTATGTGCCGATGAGCGTCAGCCCGAAGCCCGCCAGCGCCACCAGCCAGCACAGGGCGACGGCGGCCGGGACGCGCGTGGCGAACAGCGCCAGGCGCGAGCGGCCGGTCACGACGAGGTCGCGGAAGACGCCCGCGGCGAGATCGCCCGCGCCTCCGTCGGTGCCGATCATGATCGCGACGAGCGGCCCGAAGAAGAAGGCGAGCACCCGCAGCGCGTCGGTGTAGCCGCCGATGCCGCCGGCCGGAGAGTGTTCGGCCGGGCTCGAGGAGTGCTGTGCGGCCCTGACGATGAAGAAGATGAGCAGCGGCGCCACCGCGAGCACCAGGGCCCAGATCAGCGTGCTGCGCTTCTTGCGCAGCTTCAGGAAGTCCGCTCCGACCATCCTGATGGCGATCGTCGGGTTCATGCCTTCACCTCCTCGGGCACGAGGTGGGAGTCGAGCCTGGAGGTGACCTGCAGGAAGCGCTGCTCGAGGCTGTGGCGCACGGGCTCAAGACGCGCGACGCCCACCCCCGACCCCACGAGCTCGGCGTTCAGCTGTGCGGCGGTCTGCGCGTCCCCGGCCAGCACCACGCGGATGCCCTCGTCGTCCGGCCGGGCCTCGACCACCAGCTCGCTCGCGCGGAGCACGGCGAGCGCTCGATCGGGGTCGTCGACGCCGACGATCAGCTCGTGGCGCGCGCTGCCGCCCGCGGCCAGGTCGGCGATCGCGCCCTGCGTGACGATCTTGCCACGGTCCACGATCGCCGCCGCGTCGCACGTCTTTTCGACCTCGTCGAGCAGGTGCGAGGAGACGAACACCGTGCGCCCCTCCTGCTCGACCATCGCGCGGATCATTTCGCGGAACTCCTGGATGCCGCCCGGATCGAGCCCGTTGGTCGGCTCGTCGAGGATCAGCAGCAGCGGATCGGCCAGCAGGCAGCGCGCCACGCCGCGCCGCTGGCGCATACCCATCGAGTAGCTCTTGACCTTCTCGCCGGCCCGCTCGGCGAGCCCGACACGCGCGAGCGCCGGCTCGATTCGCTGCAGGGTCTCCGGGCCGCGCACGGCCGAGACGATGCGCAGGTTCTCGCGGCCGCTGAGGTGCATGTGGAAGC